>VBDL01000088.1 GCA_005884255.1 Betaproteobacteria bacterium
ACGCGATGCAGTTGATCTTCGACGAGCTGCAGGTGGCGCTGGCGCTGGACGACAACGACAGCGACACCCACCGCATCCTCGCCGCGGTGAGCCTGACGCGGCACGAGTTCGACGCCGCGATACGCCACCAGCAGCGCGCACTGAGCCTCAACCCGAACGACGACCTGGTGGTCGTGCAGCAGGGCGAGATCCTCACGTGGATCGGCCAGGCGCAGGACGGCATCGAGTGGATCCGCAAGGCCATGCGCTTGAATCCGTATCACCCCGAGCGCTTCTGGAACCACCTCGGCCGCGCCTACTTCGTCGCGCGGCGCTATGGCGAAGCGCTGGAGGCCTTCCAGCGCATCAGCGTGCCCGACGTGACGCAGCATGCGTTCCTCGCGGCCTGCCACGCCCGGCTCGGCGATGCGGCCGGCCAGGCAGAACATGTGCGCGCGGTCCTGGCTGCCATGCCGACGTTCCACGCGGACGAGCACCTGACAACGCTGCACTACAAGCGCGAGGCCGATCGCGAGCATCACCGCGAGTGCCTGCTGAATGCGGGCTTCGCCGCCTGAAATGGACCACCCCCGAAGCGCCTTCGGCGCTCCCCCTCAAGGGGGCGGCCGCAGGCCGTAGGGGGTGGTTCATTTCACATCGGCTTGAAGAGATGCGCGTACAGGCGGCTGGCGGTGAGCTTCTCGGGCCGGCCGCGCAAGCTGAGATGCATCTTGCCCGCTTCGTCGCGCGTGGCGCTCGTCACCATGCGTGCCTGCACCACGGTGCCGCGGTGGATCTGCCAGAACTTCGTTTCATCGAGCTGCGGCAGCAGCTCGCGCAGCGACAGGCGGATCAGGTGCTCCTTGTCGGCGGTGACCACGCGCACGTACCTGTCTGCGGCCTCGAAGTAGATCACTTCGTCCAGCGGCACGAAATGCACGGTGGCGCCGACGCCGGCCTGGATGACCTCCAGCTTCGGCGCGGCGAAGGTTGGCGCAGCGGAGCCGAGCAGCGCGCGCAGCTGGTCGACGGCCTGCTGCATCGCCTGTGGCGCCTCGCGCGCAGCGAGCTGGCGCTGCAGGCGCGCGCAGCATTGCGCCAGGCGCTCGGGCTCCACGGGCTTGAGGAGATAGTCCACCGCCTGCGCGGCGAAGGCCTGCACCGCGTACTGGTCGTAGGCGGTGATGAAGACGAGCAGCGGGAAGGGCGTGCCGTCCTCCGGCCAGTCCTCGGCCAGCGCCTGCGCAACCTCCAGGCCGCTCATCCCCGGCATGCGGATGTCGAGGAAGCACAGCGCGGGTTTCAGCTGCAAGGCCTGCTGCAGGGCTTGCGCGCCCTCACCCACGCTGGCGACGATACGCAGCTCGGGCCAGGTCTCGGCGAGCTCGGCCTGCAGCGAGGCGCTGAGCAGCGGTTCGTCTTCGGCGATGAGGGCGGTGGGCGTCATGGGGCGGGCGGATCGAGGGGCAGGGTGATGCGCGCGAGCGTACCGCCGTCGGGCAGCGCGTCGATCGAGAAGCGGGCGCGCTCGCCGTACAAGGCGTGCAGCCGCTCGCGCACCTGGCGCAGGCCGAACTGCGTGCCCGGGCCGTTGCTCTCGGCCGCGCCCAGGCCGAGGCCGGAGTCGCGCACGCTCAAGGCGAGCAGGCCATCGTGCCGCTCGGCCGTGACGTCGATGTGGCCGCCCTCGACCTTGGGCTCGAGGCCGTGCTTCACCGCGTTCTCCACCAGCGGCTGCAGCAGCAGCGGTGGCACGGGCAGGTCGCGCAACTCGTCGGGCAGCGTGAGCTGCGTCGACAGGCGGCTGCCCATGCGCACCGACATCAGCTCGAGGTAATCGTCCAGCCGCTCGAACTCCGCGGCCAGCGAATGCGACGCGCTGCGTGACGCGGTGAGGGTGGCGCGCAGGAAGGCGATCAGCCGGTCGAGCATGGCCTGCGCACGGGCGGGGTCCATTGCGATCAGCACGCGCAGGTTGGCCAGCGTGTTGAACAGCATGTGCGGCTCGAGCTGCGACTGCAGCAGGCTCAGGCGTGCCAGCGTGGCATCGCGCTCGGCGGCGGCGAGCTTCTCGCGGTCGGCCAGCGCCTTGCCGCGCGAGTAGAAATAGTAGGTTGCCACCGTGGAGGCGCCGATCGTGAAGGCGATCGCGCTGCGCAGCCGCCGCGGCGACTGCGACAGGAAAGTCCAGTTCGAGCAGCCGCAGTAGAGGTTGCCGACCTGCGAGCCGACGATCCAGCCGACGACGATGGCCCCGGCGATCAGCGGCAGCGCGCGTGACCAGCTCGGCCAGGCATGGCCGGGCTCGCAGAGCAGGATGCGGCCGGCCTCGATGATGGACCAGATCGACAGGCCGATCGCCTGGTTGTAGACGAGCTCGACGTCCCAGTGCTCGGTACCGTTGGCCATCAGCGACAGGCCCCACAGCAAGGTGTTGAACAACGCGACCTGCAGGCCGTGACGCAGCACATGCTGCCAGGTGAAGGTGCTGTGGGACAGGTACACGATGGGCCGGATTGTGCGTTAGGCGAGCACCGAGGCCGTGTCCGAGGAACCCATCGCCAGCTTCCACAACCGCATCGCACGGCCGAGGAACACGCCGCTGAAGGCGCCGTACATCGCGGCGATCGGCAGCGCGAAGCTGAGTTCCTGCGCCATGTCCGGCGCCGAGGCCAGCGTCACGCCGGCGGCGAACTTGGTGCAGAAGATGCCCATCATCAGCACCAGCGGCACCGGGCTGCCGGGCAGCGAGAAGCGGCGCGTGCGTGCATCGTAGGCGGTGCCGGCGGGCAGCTCCGATGTGGTCACGGCCACACAGGCCAGCGCCACGGCGAGCGCCCACGCGAGCAGCGCGAGCGGCTGCGTCGGGAAACCGGAGACGACGCCGTAGAACGACAGACCGAGGAAGGCCAGCGGCAGCAGCGACGCGCGGCCGAAGCCAACGCTGCGCGCGACGAACTGCTTGATGCCGACATACACGAGCACGAAGAACAGCACGAACACCCAGCGGGGGGTGTGAACGAGGATCTGCATCAACATGGTGGCGCTCCTTGGAAGTGGGGTTCGATGGAGCGCATGGTGCGGGCCAGGACCCGCGGGCGCGAGCGGGATGCGACGAAACGGCACTGATGAGCGCGAGACGTCGTGAACGGAAGCCTAGAACGCCCAGCTCGCCGCGATCACGCCGACTCGGCGCTGCGGCAGTTGCGACATCAGCGCATCGGCGGGGCCGCCGTAGACGCGCAACGCGACATTGAGCTTCAGCCGATCGCCCTGCCACTGCACGGCCGCGGTAATGGCGTGGCCGCGGTCGGCCGGTGTGATCAGCGCATCGAGCGACAGCAGCCAGTGCTCCGGCTGCCAGGCCGCACGCACGAAGAGGTTGTCGCGCCGCAGGCTGGTCGATGCGAACGGCGTCGCCTGCCAGGCGAGATTGCCGGCGATCGCCTGCGGCGGCGGGCCGGCGAGCGTGACCAGTGCACGGTTGCGCGCACGCCAGGCGTCCCAGTCGGCATCGGCGAGCGTCGTGCCGTCGTGCCAGAACTCGACCAGCAGGCTCTGCTGCTGCTGGCCGGTCCAGTTCGCGCCGAGCAGCCATTGCGCGGTGCCGCCGAGCGTGGACTGTTGCCACGGGTTGGCCGACGAGAGCAGCGGGCCGCTGCGCATCGTCCAGCCGTCGTGCCGCTGCAGCACGCGTGCCGACGCATGCAGCTCCAGCTCGTCGCCCGCCACCCAGGCGAGCGCGGCGCCGAGGCTGGCCTGCGTATGCTGGCCCCAGCGGCCAAAGAGGTAGCCGTCGAGCGCGCCGCTGCGGCGGTACCAGCGCGCCGCCAGCGCGCTCTCGCGGGCGCCGCGCTGCGCGTCGTCGTCGTCGCGTGTTCGCTGCGGGTTGACCCACAGCAGCGAGGCCGCATCATCGGCGCCGAAGTGCTCCAGCTGCAGCAGCGGCCGGCCTTCCGGCGTCACTGTCAGCAAGGTGCGGCGCTCCTCCTGCTGCACGAAGTCGTTGGGCCGAAAGCCGTAGCCCACGTCCCAGCCGACGATCTTCTTGCCGACGCTCGCCTGCCAGCTGCCGAAGTCGGCCGATCCGTAGAGCTCGTTGGCACGCGTCAGGCTGCGCGTGGGGCCGCCTTCCGGATGCTCGCCACCGAGCAGCACATTGGCGCTTGCCGACAGGGACTTGATCGGCGCATGCCAGGTGCCGCGCAACTCGGCTTCGAGCGATGCGCTGCTCGGCGAAGCAGGGGCGATGCCTGCGGCATTGGCGTCGCGGGCGTCCCAGCGCAGCCGCAGCTCGCCGGAGGCCGTGTCGTCGGCCATCGCCGCGTGGCATGCGACCAGAAGTAGGGTGGGCTTCAGCCCACCGAGCAGCCGGCCGAGGTTCCATGGTGGGCTGAAGCCCACCCTACGGTGCTGCGGCATCCCGTCAATCCAGCGCCGGATTGCGCGCCAGGAACATCGGGTTCAGCCACGCCTCGGGCACCGCCTTCGCGTTGCGCGACACATAGCGCACGCGCGTTTCCTTGTGGTTGCTCAGCTGGTCGAGCAGCACCATCTCGGTCACCATCGCCGGCGCGGCGGGCTTGTCGAACACGAAGCGTGCCTGCTTGGCCAGCTTGTCGGACTGCACGTACAGATCGGCCTTGATCGGCTCGTGCCGCGCCTTGCCGAGCCACAGCTCGATGCGCTGGTAGCTCACGCCCTTGCGCGTGGCATTGAGGCTCAGGTGCACGCAACTTTGTTCACCACACTTGTCCTCGCCGACCACCGTGCCGGCGTAGTCCTCCGACCAGCTCATCGTCGCGATGTCGCCGGTCGACGCGTCGCCGAGCAGTTTCTGCGACGGCGTGATGCGCAGCGGCCGCTGGCTGCCGGGCATCAGCAGCCAGAAGTCGTCGCCCAGCATCAGCACCTTCTGCCCGGCCTCGGCCGGCGAGCGCATCAGCACCAGCGACTTGTGCTGCGCCTGCGCGAACACGGTGTAGCGCCGCTCCTTGTCGGGCGAGCCGTCGCGGTTGAGCACGCTCACCTGCGTCTCGACCTGCAGGTTGTCCTGGCCGGTGCGGTAGGCATCGGCCGCCTTCAGCAGCTGCGCCACTTCGTCGGCGTGGGCGGCGCTCGCGGCGAGCGCGAGCAGGCAAAGCAGTTTCTTCATGATGTCCTCACACATGGGCCAGCGCGTCGACCACCGGCTTGGCGACGGTGCGCCGCGCGACGAGGGCCGACGCGAGCATCGACAGCGCCACCATCGCCAGCAGCGTGCCCGCGTACAGCGTGGCATCGATGGCGATCTGCAGCGGGTAGCCGTTGCTGCGCCCGGGCGGTGGCGGCATCTCGACGGGGAACACGAGCAGCGCGATCGACACGGCCAGCGCGATGCCCGCGCCGAGCAGCGCGCCGGCACCGCCGAGCACCATGCCTTCGAGCGCGAACGAGCGCGTCAACTGCACCGGCAGCGTGCCCATCGCGCGCAAGGTGCCGATCTCTCGCGTGCGTTCGATGATCGCCATCGCCATCGCATTGGTGACGACGAAGACGACGATCACGCCGATGATCAGGCC
>VBDL01000089.1 GCA_005884255.1 Betaproteobacteria bacterium
CCGCTGCTCGAGTCATTGCTGGCGGCTGCGCGGTCCTGCACCGCCCGCCGTGGTGGCAGCGCGTGCGCCAGTCGTCCCACCGCGCTCCCCCCAGCTGCGCCCCCGTCGAATCACGAGGGGGACTTGTGGGGGAATCTTCGATGCGGTGGGCCGGGAAACTGGCTCACTGCTTCGGCTGCTGAGAACACCACCCATCCCCAACGCCTTCCCCGTGAGGGAAGGGGCCATGCCCACCCCCCGCCCGCCCGTGGGCGGGAGCGAGGAGTCCGAGCGAGAGGATCAGTTTTCAGGGCAACCCGGTCCGGGGCCCGGCTGATCTCTCACGCAAGGAGCCGGGGCCTTTTCGTTGGCAACGACGAATGTTCAGGCCTTCGTCAGGGCCTCGATCGCCCGGTTGGCATCGTCCAGCGAGTCCACGGCCACGTAGGCCACGAACTGGTTGCCGATCACCGAGGCGGAGAACCCGCGCAGGTTGATGCCCGCATCGGCGAGCTTGAGGGCGAGCTCCGCAGCGCGCCCCGGCCGGTCACGCCCCATGACGCGCACGGAATGCAGGCGTCGCGTGACGTTGAAGCCGACCTGTGCGGCCGCATCGATCTGCCGATCACCCTGCAGCGGCGTGACGAACACGACGCCCGTTCCGGGCTTCTCCGGCGCACGCCGAGCGATGATTGATTGCAGGTCCGCCCCGGCCTCGCGCAGCGCCGCGAGCACGTTCGCAAGCCCGCCGGGAGTGTCTTCGATGGTCGCCGCCCAGACGTCCACGCGTTCCACGAGAAGATCCATGACAGACCCTCCTTCACTGCTGCGCCTCCAAAGCCTAGGTCACCGCAGGTAGCCAATCAAGTTTGGCTTCGGTGCGCTGCGCACCTAATATCAACTGGGGTCGCGCACAAGCCTAGGAGGAACCGTCATGTCCAAGGACACGTCGCCTCGCCCTGCCAAGCCGAAGCAGACTTCCGTCGATGTCTCCGAGGCCCAGATCGCGGTGCATTGGCCGGAAGAGGACTATGTTTCCCCGCCGAGCCCGTTCATCGCGCAGGCCAACCTGGCGGACCCGGGCATCTTCCAGCGCTTCGCCCTCGACAAGTTCCCCGAGAGCTACAAGGAGTTCGCGGACCTGCTCGACTGGTACAAGTACTGGGACACGACCTTCGACGCCAGCAACCCGCCGTTCTGGCGCTGGTTCGTCGGCGGCAGGATCAATGCCTGCCACAACTGCGTGGACCGGCACCTGGCTCGGCACAAGAACAAGACGGCGATCCACTTCGTGCCCGAGCCGGAGAGCGAGGCGGTGCAGCACCTCACGTACCAGGAACTGTTCGTGCGCGTCAACGAGTTCGCGGCGCTGTTGCGCGAGCACTGCGGCCTGAAGGCCGGCGACCGCGTGACCTTGCACATGCCGATGGTGGCCGAGCTGCCTCTCACCATGCTCGCCTGCGCGCGGCTCGGCGTGATCCATTCGCAGGTGTTCAGCGGCTTCAGCGGCAAGGCCTGCGCCGACCGCATCGTCGATTCCGAGAGTCGCCTGCTGATCACCATGGACGCGTACCACCGCGCTGGCAAGCTGCTCGACCACAAGGAGAAGGCCGATACCGCGGCGCTGGAAGCCGCCAACGCCGGCCATGCGGTCGAGAAGGTGCTGATCTGGCAACGCTACCCGGGCAAGCACTCGAGCCCGACGCCGCTCGTGCAAGGGCGCGACCTCGTCGTCAATGACCTGCTGCCGAAGTTCCGCGGCCAGCGCGTCGAGCCGGTGCCGATGCCGGCCGAGGCGCCGCTGTTCCTCATGTACACGAGCGGCACCACAGGCAAGCCCAAGGGCTGCCAGCACTCCATCGGCGGCTACCTTGCCTACGTGACGTGGACGTCGAAGAACATCCAGGACATCCACCCCGAGGACGTCTACTGGTGCATGGCCGACATCGGCTGGATCACCGGCCATTCGTACATCGTGTACGGCCCGCTGGCGCTGGCCGCATCGTCGGTGGTGTACGAGGGGGTGCCCAACCATCCGGATGCCGGGCGGCCGTGGCGCATCGCCGAAGCGCTCGACGTCAACATCTTCCACACGTCGCCTACGGCTATCCGCGCGCTGCGGCGCGACGGCCCCGACGAGCCCGCGAAATACCACTACCGCTTCAAGCACATGACGACCGTGGGCGAGCCGATCGAGCCGGCAGTGTGGAAGTGGTACTACAACATGGTCGGCAAGGGCCAGGCGGTGATCGTCGACACGTGGTGGCAGACCGAGAACGGCGGCTTTCTCTGCAGCACGGTGCCGGCGCTGCACAAGATGAAACCCGGCAGCGCGGGCCCGGGCATTCCGGGCATCCACCCGGTGATCTACGACGACGAAGGCAAGGAGCTTGCGATGGGCTCGGGCAAGGCGGGCAACATCTGCATCCGCAACCCCTGGCCCGGCGCGTTCCAGACCATCTGGAAGGACCCCGACCGCTACGTGCGCCAGTACTACAAGCGCTATTGCCGCGATCCGAAGAGCCGCGACTGGCGCGACTGGCCGTACTTCGCCGGCGACGGTGCGGTGCAGGCGGCCGACGGCTACTACCGCATCCTCGGGCGCATCGATGACGTGATCAACGTCGCCGGCCATCGCCTGGGGACCAAGGAGATCGAGTCGGCGGCGCTGCTCGTGGCCGATGTCGTCGAGGCCGCGGTGGTGCCGGTGGCCGACGAGATCAAGGGCAAGGTGCCCGACCTCTACGTCGCGCTGAAGCCGGGGCTGGCGCCTTCCGCGGCGATCGGCGACAAGATCTCGGCATCGGTGGTGTCGGAGATCGGCGCCATCGCGCGGCCGCGGCGGGTCATCATCGTCCCCGACATGCCCAAGACGCGCTCGGGCAAGATCATGCGCCGCGTGCTGGCGGCGATCTCCAACCGCCAGGACCCCGGTGACGTGTCGACGCTGGCCAATCCGGAGGTGGTCGAGAAGATCAAGTCGCTGGCCGGATAGCGTCGCGGGCGCGTGTCTTGAAGTTCGCCGTGGCGCGGCCTAGGGTTCACAGAATCCGGGAGACGACCATGAAACTGAGTTCGACCGATTTCAGCGCGCAAGGCGAGATTCCGCAGCGGTACACCTGCGAGGGCGATGACATCGCGCCGGCCCTGGCCTGGAGCGAACTGCCGGCCGGCACGAAGAGCCTCGCATTGATCGTCGACGATCCCGACGCGCCGGACCCGGCGGCCCCGAAACGCACCTGGGTGCACTGGGTGCTGTTCGACATCCCGCCCGCCAACAGCGGCCTGGCCGAAGGTGGCAAGGCACCGTCGGGCGTGAAGGAAGGGCTGAACGACTGGCATCGCACCGGCTATGGCGGCCCGTGCCCGCCGATCGGCCGCCACCGCTACTTCTTCAAGCTCTACGCGCTGGACACCACGCTGCCCGATCTGCAGCAGCCGAACAAGGCGGTGCTGGAGAAGGCGATGCAAGGCCATGTGCTCGCACAGGCCGAGCTGATGGGCACCTACCAGAAGCGTCAGGTGTGACGCGCAGTGCGCGAGGGCTGGCGGTACAAGCGCGTCATCGTCTCGCGCAGCCAGCGGTGGCCGGGGTCGTTGTGCACGCGCCAGTACCAGTGCAGCCAGACCTGCAGCGGTGGCAGGCCCAGCGGCGCGTCGCTCAACTGCAGCTCGAACTGGCGCGCGAAGCGCATGGCCGGCCGCTGCGGCACGATGGCCGCGAGATCGCAGCGCGCGAGGATTTCCGGCAGCACGTTGAAGTGCGGCACCGCCAGGCGAATGCGTGATTCCAGCCCCAGGCGGTGGAGTGCCTTGGCCGGCTCGGCGTGGCTGTTGACGAGCACGAAGTCGAGCCGGCTCAAGGCCTTGCGGCTGCGCAGCTCGCCGGCGCAGGGGTGGCCACGCCGCGTCAGTACCACGTAGCGGTCTTCGAGCAGGCGCTGGTGCTCGATGCCGTGCAGCTGCGGCAGGTAGCCCACCGCGAGATCGATGCGCGCCTGCTCCATCGCGGGCAGCACGTCGTCGGGCGCGAGCTGCATCGCCTCGATGCGCACACGCGGCGCGGTCTGCTGCAGATGCTCCATCAGCCCCGGCAGGAACTCGCCTTCGCCGAGGTCGCTCATGTGCATCACGAAACGGCGCTCCGACGCAGCGGGGTCGAATGCGCCGGTTTCGGTGAGCGCGAGATCGATGGTCTTCAGCGCGGCCTCGACGAAGCGCGCGAAGTGGTCGGCCTTCGCGGTGGGCGCCACACCGCCGGTGGCGCGCACGAACAGCGGATCCTTCAGCGCCAGACGTAAGCGCGTCAGGCTGTGGCTCACCGCCGGCTGCGACAGCCCGACGAGCTCGGCCGCGCGGCGCACGTTGCGCGCGCTGTAGACCGCATGGAAGACGCGCAGCAGATTGAGGTCGAAGCCTTGATTCATGGCACGAATCGAATCCGAAAAGTCGATTTTATGGACGCATGAGCTGCGGCTGCCTACAGTGTCCCGCTCATGGAAGTGCAGTTCACCAAGGAGATCGCTCAGTTGCGTCAAGGCGCGGGCGAGATGTTCCATGGCGAGGGCATCCTCGCCATCACCAAGGGCCTGCTGCAGGCAGGCGTCGCCTATGTCGGCGGCTACCAGGGCGCGCCGGTGTCGCACCTGCTCGACGTGATGGTGCAGGCCAGGCCTTATCTCGACGAGCTCGGCGTGCATGTGCAGGCCTGCTCCAACGAGGCGTCGGCGGCGGCGATGCTCGGCGCCTCGATCCACTATCCGCTGCGCGGCGCGGTGACGTGGAAGTCGGTGGTCGGCACCAACGTCGCTTCGGACGCGTTGTCGAACCTCGCGTCGCCCGGTGTGCGGGGTGGCGCGCTAATCATCGTCGGCGACGACTACGGCGAAGGCGCCAGCGTGATCCAGGAGCGCACGCAGGCCTTTGCGCTGAAGTCGTCGATGCTGCTGCTCGACCCGCGGCCCGATCTGCCGCTGATGGTGCGCATGGTGGAGCAGGGCTTTGCGCTGTCGGAAGCGTCGAACATGCCGGCCATCCTGCAACTGCGCATCCGTGCCTGCCATGTGCGCGGCAGCTTCGAGTGCAAGGACAACATCGCGCCGACACCGTCGATGCGCACGCCGATGGAGGAGCCCGCGGCCTTCGACTACGCGCGGCTGGCGCATCCGCCGGTGACCTTCGGCCACGAGAAGCTCAAGGGCGAGCAGCGCATTCCGGCGGCGCGACGCTTCATCGCCGAGCACGGCTTGAACGAGATCATCGACGGCAAGCACGACGACGTCGGCCTCATCGTGCAGGGCGGGCTGTACAACGCGCTGATCCGTGCACAGCAGCAGTTCGGCCTGGCCGATGCCTTTGGTGCGACGGACATTCCGTTGCTGGTGCTCAACGTGACGTTTCCACTGGTGCCCGAGCAGGTGGCGGAATTTTGCATCGGCAAGCGCGCGGTGCTCGTGCTGGAAGAGGGCCAGCCGGAGTTCATCGAACAGGAGATCGCCACGCTGCTGCGCCGGCGCGACATCCAGACGCCGTTGCATGGCAAGGACCTCCTGCCGCTGGCCGGCGAGTACTCGGTCGAGGTGATCGCGGGCGGGCTGCTCGAATTCGTGCGCCGCCACCTCACGCACGTGGACACCGAGCCGGTCCAAGCCTGGCTCGCCGGCAACCGCGAGCGCCGCGCCGCCGTGCCGAAGGCGCTCGAGCGCCCGCTGCCGGCGCGCCCGCCGGGCTTCTGCATCGGCTGCCCGGAGCGGCCGGTGTTCTCGGCGCTGAAGCTCGCGCAGCGCGAGATCGGCTCGCTGCACATCGCCGCCGACATCGGTTGCCATGCGTTCGCCACCTTCGAGCCCTTCTCGCAGGGCCACTCGATCCTCGGCTACGGCATGAGCCTGGCCAGCGCCGCCGGCGTCGCGCCGATGATGCAGCGGCGCACGCTGGCCATCATGGGCGACGGCGGCTTCTGGCACAACGGGCTGCTCACCGGCGTGCAGTCGTCGCTGTTCAACAAGGTCGACGCGGTGCTGCTGATCTTCAAGAACGGCTACACCTCGGCCACCGGCACGCAGGAGATCATCTCCACGCCGGCCGACGATGCGCGCGCTGCCGCGGCGGACAAGCTGCAGAGCTTGACGCACACCAACCAGACCATCGAGGCCACGTTGCAGGGCCTGGGCGTGCAGTGGCTGCGCACCGTGCACACGTATCGCGTGGCCGAGATGCGCAAGACGCTGATCGAGGCCTTCACCACCGACTATGCGGGCCTGAAGATCATCGTCGCCGAGGGGGAATGCCAGCTCGAGCGGCAACGGCGCATCAAGCCGTGGCTGGCCAGCCTGTTGCAGCGCGGCAAGCGTGTCGTGCGCGTGAAATACGGCGGCGACGAGGACGTGTGCAACGGCGACCACGCCTGCATCCGGCTGTCGGGCTGCCCCACGCTGACCATCAAGGACAACCCCGATCCGTTGAAGGTCGACCCGGTGGCCACGGTGATCGACGGCTGCGTCGGCTGCGGGCTGTGCGGCGAGAACGCGCATGCGGCAACGCTGTGCCCGAGCTTCTATCGCGCCGAAGTGATCACGAATCCGAAGTGGCACGAGCGCGTGCTCGATGGCGTGCGTGGCGTGTTCGTCCGGATGCTGCAAGCATGAATCCGATATCGATCCTTATCTGCGCGCTCGGCGGCGAAGGCGGCGGCGTGCTCAGCGAGTGGCTGGTCGATGCCGCGCAGCACGCCGGCCATCCGATGCAGAGCACCTTCCCGCAGCCGTTGTCGGCGCTCGGCGGCCGGCGCCCCGTGATGAGCCTGTATCCGGTGCCGGGCGGCCTCGATCTGCTGGTCTCGTCGGAGCTGCTGGAAACGGTGCGGCAGATCGGCAACGGGATGGCCACCCCGCAGCGCACACAGGTGATCAGCTCATCGTCGCGCACGCTCACCACGCACGAACGCATGCAACTGGGCGACGGCCGCGTCGACAGCGAGCAGCTTGCCGATGTCGTGCGGCAGTACAGCCGCGAGCACCATCTGCTCGACATGAGCGCGGTGACGCGCGACTGCGGCACGGTGGTCAGCGCGGTGATGTTCGGCGCGATTGCGGCCAGCGGTGCGCTGCCCTTCGGACGCGAGCACTGCGAGGCGGCGATCCGCGCCGCGGGCAAGGGTGCGGAGGCCAGCCTGCGTGGCTTCGCACGCGCTTTCGACATCGTCGCCGGCGCGCGAGCGCACACCGCCTTCGTCGACGGCGTGCTGGCCGTCGAGGCGCCAGCGCTGCCGGCCGAGCTGGCGGCTCGATTCCCGGCTGCGGTGCACGAGATGTTGGCGCTCGGCCATGCGCGCGTGCTCGAGTACCAGGACCGCGCCTACGCCGCGCTCTATGTGCAGCGCCTGCAGCGCGTGCTCGACGCCGAGCGCAGCACGAGCCCGCAGGGCGCGAACGCCTGGGCGACGACGCGCGAGGCCGCGCGCTGGCTCGCGCTGTGGATGGCCTTCGACGACATCGTGCGCGTCGCGCAGCTGAAGAGCCGCGCCAGCCGGATGCAGCGCGTGAAGCGCGAGGTGAAGCTGCGCGACGGCCAGCTGCTGCGCCTCTACGACCACTTCAAGCCCGGCGTGCCGGAATTCGCCGCGCTGCTGCCGCCGCGGCTGGCCGATGCGCTGCTGCCGCCGCGGCTGGCCGATGCGCTGCTGCGCTGGGACCGCCGCCGCCGCGAGCCCTTTGCGCTGCCGTTGAAGCTCGGCACGCACGGCGTGTTCGGCATGCTCGCGCTGCGCCTGCTGGCGGCATGCACGCGCCTGCGCCGCCACGGCAGCCGCTTCGCGCAGGAGCAGGCGCTGATCGAGCGCTGGCTCGCCGCGCTGGAGCAGGGCGCGCGGCAGCAGTGGGCCCTCGGCCACGAGCTCGCGCAATGCGGCCGCCTGATCAAGGGCTACGGCAGCACCAACGAGCGCGGCAAGGACAACCTGCTGCACATCGTCGACCACCTCGCCGGCGATCCAGAGGCCGTGCGATCTGCGCGCGCCGCGGCGCTGGCCGACGAGGCCGGCACGGCGCTGGACCAGACACTGCGCGCCCACGGCGCACCGCCACGCCCCGTGAGCGAGCAGCCGATCCGCTGGATGGCGCGCCGGCCGGGCAGCCTTTCCACGACAAGCACAGGAGACACACGATGAAGACCTTTCGCCTCGCCCTCATCGCCGCCGCCGCGTCGCTGCTGCTCGGCGTCGCCCACGCCCAGCAGGTGGTGCTCAAGGTGCACCACTTCCTGCCGTCCACGTCCAGCGCGCAGGTCAAGCTGATCCAGCCCTGGTGCGACAAGGTGGCCAAGGAATCCGGCGATCGGCTGAAGTGCCAGATCTATCCGGCGATGCAGCTCGGCGGCACGCCGGCGCAGTTGTTCGACCAGGCGCGCGACGGCGTGGCCGACATCGTGTGGACGGTGCCCACCTACGCCGCCGGCCGCTTCAACAAGGCCGAAGTGTTCGAACTGCCATGGATGGCATCCACCGCCAAGTCAGGCAGCCAGGCGCTGTGGACCTATGTGCAGAAGAACGCGCTCGACGAGTTCAAGGGCGTGCATCCGATCTTCATGCACGTGCACGACGGCGCCCTGTTCCACTTCACTAGCAAGCAGCCGAAAGCGCTGGAGGACATGAAGGGGCTGAAGGTGCGTGCCGCCACGCGCGCCAACTCGCGCATGCTCGCCGCCTTGGGCGCCACGCCGGTGCAGATGCCGCTGCCGCAGGTACCGGAGGCCCTGTCCAAGGGCGTGGTCGACGGCGCCGCGGTGCCGTGGGAGGGCACGCCGGCGATCAAATTGCCGGAGATCGCCCACTATCACCTCGATGTGCCGGCGGGCTCGCCGCGCATCTCCAACACCATCTTCCTGTTCGGCATGAACCAGGCGAAGTACGAGAGTCTGCCCGCCGAACTGAAGAAGATCGTCGATGCCAACAGCGGC
>VBDL01000819.1:0-1621 GCA_005884255.1 Betaproteobacteria bacterium
TGACCGACTCGCTGCTGAAGAAGCTGCGCGTCGCCGGCATCAAGGACATCCAGTGCCTGTACACCAACGAGCTGGACGAAGGTGCCTACATCAGCCAGACGCTGGCCTCTGACGAGACCGCCGACCAGCTGGCCGCGCGCGTAGCAATCTATCGCATGATGCGCCCCGGTGAGCCCCCGACGGAAGATGCAGTCGAGGCCTTGTTCCACCGGCTTTTCTACTCAGCCGACACCTACGACCTGTCGCGCGTCGGCCGCATGAAGTTCAATGCGCGCGTCGGCCGTGACACGCCGGACGGCCCGATGACGCTGTCCAACGACGACATCCTCGACGTGGTGAAGATCCTCGTCGAGCTGCGCAACGGCCGCGGCGAGGTGGACGACATCGACCACCTCGGCAACCGCCGCGTGCGCTGCGTCGGCGAGCTGGCCGAGAACCAGTACCGCTCGGGCCTGGCGCGCATCGAGAAGGCGGTGAAGGAGCGTCTCGGCCAGGCCGAGACCGAAGCGCTGATGCCGCACGACCTGATCAACTCCAAGCCGATCTCTGCGGCGCTGAAGGAGTTTTTCGGGGCGAGCCAGCTGTCGCAGTTCATGGACCAGACCAACCCGCTGTCGGAGATCACGCACAAGCGTCGCGTCTCGGCCCTCGGCCCGGGCGGTCTGACGCGCGAGCGCGCCGGCTTCGAGGTGCGCGACGTGCACCCGACGCACTACGGCCGCGTGTGCCCGATCGAGACGCCGGAAGGCCCGAACATCGGCCTGATCAACTCGCTGGCGCTGTACGCGCAACTGAACGAGTACGGCTTCCTCGAGACGCCGTACCGTCGCGTGGCCGACGGCAAGGTGACGATGCAGATCGACTACCTGTCGGCCATCGAAGAAGGCAAGTACGTCATCGCGCAGGCCAATGCGACCCTCGACAAGGACGGCAAGCTGATCGACGAGCTGGTCTCCGCGCGCGAGAACGGCGAATCGGTGCTGACCTCGCCGGAGCGCATCCAGTACATGGACGTGGCGCCGACGCAGATCGTCTCGGTGGCCGCGTCGCTGGTGCCCTTCCTCGAGCACGATGACGCGAACCGCGCACTGATGGGCGCCAACATGCAGCGCCAAGCGGTGCCGGTGCTGCGTCCGGAAAAGGCCTTCGTCGGCACGGGCGTCGAGCGCGTGGCTGCGAAGGACTCCGGCACGGTGGTGGCCAGCAAGCGCGGCGGCGTCGTGGACTACGTCGACACCAACCGCATCGTGATTCGTGTGAACGACAACGAGACGGTGGCCGGCGAAGTCGGCGTCGACATCTACAACCTGATCAAGTACCAGCGTTCCAACCAGAACACCAACATCCACCAGCGCCCGATCGTCAAGCGCGGCGACAAGGTGGAGGCCGAGGACATCATCGCCGACGGTGCCTCCACCGACATCGGCGAGCTGGCGCTCGGCCAGAACATGCTGGTCGCGTTCATGCCGTGGAACGGCTACAACTTCGAGGACTCGATCCTCATCAGCGAACGCGTCGTCGCCGAAGACCGCTACACCTCGATCCACATCGAGGAACTGGTGGTGATGGCGCGCGACACCAAGCTGGGCGCCGAGGAAATCACGCGCGACATCCCGAACCT
>VBDL01000819.1:1695-2962 GCA_005884255.1 Betaproteobacteria bacterium
CGGAAGAGAAGCTGCTGCGCGCGATCTTCGGCGAGAAGGCCTCCGACGTGAAGGACACCTCGCTGCGTGTCGACCAGGGCACCAACGGCACGGTCATCGACGTGCAGGTGTTCACCCGCGAAGGCATCCAGCGCGACAAGCGGGCCCAGCAGATCATCGACGACGAGCTGAAGCGCTACCGCCTGGACCTGAACGACCAGCTGCGCATCGTCGAGGCTGACGCCTTCGACCGCATCGAGAAGCTGCTCGCCGGCAAGGTCGCCAACGGCGGCCCGAAGAAGCTGGTCAAGGGTGCGGTGATCGACAAGGCCTACCTGGCCGACGTCGAGAAGTACCACTGGTTCGACATCCGCCCGGCGGACGACGACATCGCCAACCAGCTCGAGAGCATCAAGAACTCGCTGGAGCAGACGCGCCACAGCTTCGACCTCGCGTTCGAAGAGAAGCGCAAGAAGCTGACGCAGGGCGACGAGCTGCCGGCCGGCGTGCTGAAGATGGTGAAGGTCTACCTCGCCGTCAAGCGCCGCCTGCAGCCCGGCGACAAGATGGCCGGCCGCCACGGCAACAAGGGCGTGGTCTCCAAGATCGTTCCGGTCGAGGACATGCCCTACATGGCCGATGGCACGCCGTGCGACATCGTGCTCAACCCGCTGGGTGTGCCGTCGCGCATGAACGTCGGCCAGGTGCTCGAGGTTCACCTCGGCTGGGCCGGCAAGGGCATCGGCCAGCGCATCGGCGACATGCTGCAGCAGCACTCGCGCGTGCAGGAGCTGCGCAAGTTCTTCGACGAGCTGTACAACAAGTCGGGCGGCAAGACCGAGAACCTCGCCGCGCTGTCCGATGACGACGTCGTCGAGATGGCCGAGAACCTGAGCAAGGGCGTGCCCTTCGCGACGCCGGTGTTCGACGGTGCGGCGGAGGAAGAAATCCGCGGCATGCTCAAGCTCGCCTACCCGGACGACATCGCCACCAAGAAGGGCCTCACCGCCACGCGCACGCAGGCCACCTTGCACGATGGGCGGTCCGGCGAAGCCTTCGAGCGCCCGGTCACCGTGGGCTACATGCACGTGCTGAAGCTGCACCACCTGGTGGACGACAAGATGCACGCGCGTTCCACGGGCCCGTACTCGCTCGTCACCCAGCAGCCGCTGGGCGGCAAGGCGCAGTTCGGCGGCCAGCGTTTCGGCGAGATGGAGGTGTGGGCGCTGGAAGCCTACGGCGCCTCCTACGTGCTGCAGGAAATGCTGACCGTGAAGTCCGACGACGT
>VBDL01000823.1:0-373 GCA_005884255.1 Betaproteobacteria bacterium
AGCGTGATCCACGCGCACCGCTGCTTCGTGCCGCTGATGATCCGCCAGGGCGCGGGCCACATCGTCAACACCTCGTCGGTGGGCGGGCTGCTCGTCGGGCCGTGGATCGCGCCGTACACGGTGACCAAGCACGGGGTCACCGTGCTCAGCGAGGCGCTGCAGATGGAACTGCAGGCCGCCGGCCACCCGGTGCGCGTGTCGCTGCTGTGCCCCGGCCCGGTGGACACCGGCATCGCGCGCGAGCTGAAGGCCGATGCGCAGTCGCCGGCCGGCCGGCTGGCCGGCATGCTGCAGAGCACGCTCGCGGCGCACGGCATGTCGCCGGACGAGCTCGCCCGCTTCGCGCTCGATGGCGTGGCCGCCGGCCGCTTCT
>VBDL01000823.1:396-750 GCA_005884255.1 Betaproteobacteria bacterium
GCCGCCGCGCTTTCAGATCTCACAAGCATGATGCGGCTCGATCCCCAGGCGCAGGCCCTCGCCGATGCGCTGGCACACGCGCCGTTGCCGGACCCGGCGACGCTCACCATCACCGGCTATCGCGCGTTCCTCACCGCCTTCCCGCCGCTGCCGGGCGAGCCGCTGGCCAGCGTGCAGGACCGGACCTTGCCCGGGCCGAACGGTGCAGTGAAGATCCGCATCTACCACCCGCAGCCCGGCGAGCGCCTGCCGCTCACCGTGTTCTTCCACGGCGGCGGCTTCGTCAGCTGCGGCCTCGACTCGCACGACAACCTGTGCCGACGCCTGGCGAACCAGGCGTCGACGGTGGTCGTG
>VBDL01000090.1 GCA_005884255.1 Betaproteobacteria bacterium
TGGTCGCGCGCTCAGGCATCACGTCGGCGCAGGCGTTGGCGCTGGTGCGCGAGGCGGCTCCGGCGCGCGCTGACGTGGCTGTCGCGGTGCTCGGCGTCAATGACGTGGTCGACCAGGTGCGCACGAACCGCGCGGTCGCGGCCCGCGAGGCGCTGGCGGATTGGCTGCTGAGCGCCGTCGGCGCGCGCCACGTCGTGTTCTCGCCGCTGCCGCCGATCCACCAGTTCCCCGCCTTGCCGCACCCACTGCGCTGGGTGGCGGGCCGCGATGCGCGGCGCCACGATACGGCGATGGCGCTGTGGGCCGCGCGGCGCGATGATGTGTCCCATGCGCCGATGGCCGTAACGCTCGGGCGCGACGTGATGGCGCACGACGGCTTTCATCCGGGTGAACCGGTGTATCGGCTGTGCGGCCAAGCGCTGGCGGCGCACATCGCGCAGCACGTGTGGCCGCGCATCCAGATCAACAAGGAGATGACATGAATCTCGCCGGCAAGACGCTTTTCATCAGCGGCGCTTCACGCGGCATCGGCCTGGCGATTGCCAAGCGCGCGGCCCGCGACGGCGCCAACCTCGTGCTGGTGGCCAAGACCACCGAGCCCAACCCGAAACTGCCGGGCACCCTGTACAGCGCGGCCGAGGAGATCGAGGCCGCCGGCGGCAAGGCGCTGCCGATTCCCACCGACATCCGCGACGAGGCAGCGGTGGCCGCCGCGGTCGCGCAGGGCGTGGAGCGCTTCGGCGGCATCGACATCCTCGTCAACAACGCGAGCGCCATCAATCTGACGCCGACGCCGGCCACGCCGATGAAGCGCTTCGACCTGATGTTCGGTGTCAACGTGCGCGGCACCTACTGCTGCACGCAGGCCTGCCTGGCCGAGCTGATCAAGAGCGCGCAGGCCGGGCGCAATCCGCATGTGCTGAACATGTCGCCGCCGTTGAGCATGAAGGAGCACTGGTTCGCGCCCCACGTGGCCTACACGATGGCCAAGTACGGCATGAGCATGTGCACGCTGGGCCACGCCGGCGAATTCCGCAAGCACGGCATCGCGGTCAACAGCCTGTGGCCGCGCACGGCCATTGCCACCGCGGCGCTGCAGATGATCCCCGGCATCGACACCGCGCTGTGCCGCAAGCCGGAGATCCTGTCCGACGCGGCCTACTTCATCCTCACCAGCGACGCGAAGGCGACCACAGGCAACTTCTTCATCGACGACGAGGTGTTGGCCAAGCACGGCATCACCGATCTGGAGCCGTACAGCGTGACGCCGGGGACGAAGCAGTTCGTCCCGGACTTCTTCGTCGACTAAGGCTTGGGGATCTGCCGCGGCTGGCCCTCGTGGTCGATGGCCACGTAGGTGAGGTTGGCCTCGGTCACCTTCACCACGTGCAGGTCCGCCGGATTGCGTTCGGCGAACACCTCGACGTGCACGGTGATCGACGTGGTGCCGACGCGCTCGATGCGCGCATAGAAGCTGAGCAGGTCGCCGATCGATACCGGCTGCTTGAACACGAACTGGTTCACCGCCACGGTGGCGATGCGGCCCTTGGCGATGCGCGCCGGCAGCACCGCGCCGGCCAGGTCGACCTGCGCCATGATCCAGCCGCCGAAGATGTCGCCATTGGCGTTCGAATCGGCGGGCATTGGCATCACCCGCAGCACGAGTTCGCGGTCTTGCGGCAAACTGGTTGGCTTCACGCTTGATTCTGTCGCCACGGGCATCACCTTCAGGATTGATTCCCGCCATTGTCCATCGATGCGCCGCACACCTGCCCTGCCCGAACCGCCTCCCACGCCCGGCGCACACCGCTCCGACTGGGCAACGCTGGCCAAGCTGTTCCCCTACCTGTGGCGCTACCGCTGGCGGGTGGGCATTGCGCTGGGCTTCCTCGTCGCGGCGAAGGTCGCCAACGTTGGCGTGCCGCTGCTGCTGAAGAGCCTGGTCGATGCCTTGTCGATCCCGCCGGGCGATGCGCGTGCGCTGTTCGTCGTGCCGGTCGGCGTCCTGCTGGCCTATGGCGGCCTGCGGCTGTCGACGTCGCTCTTCACCGAGCTGCGCGAGCTGGTGTTCGCCAAGGCCACCGAAGGCACGGCGCGCAGCCTGTCGCTGCAGGTGTTCGGCCACCTGCACGCCTTGAGCCTGCGCTTCCACCTCGAGCGCCAGACCGGCGGCATGACGCGCGACATCGAACGCGGCACGCGGGGCGTGCAGTCGCTGATCTCGTATTCGCTGTACAGCATCCTGCCCACGCTGATCGAGGTGGGCCTCGTGATCACCTTGCTGGCGGTGAAGTTCGACGCGCTGTTTGCCGGCATCACGGTGACGGCGCTGGTGCTCTACATCGGCTTCACCATCACGGTCACCGAGTGGCGCACCAAGTTCCGCCGGCAGATGAACGAGCTCGACTCGTCGGCGCACACCAAGGCGATCGACTCGCTGCTGAACTACGAGACCGTCAAGTACTTCAACAACGAAGCCTTCGAGGCCAAGCGCTACGACGAGAGCCTGGAGCGGCTGCGCCGCGCGGCGCTGAAGAGCCAGAGCACGCTGTCGATCCTCAACAGCGGGCAGCAGGTGATCATCGCCATCGCGCTCGTGCTGATGCTGTGGCGCGCGACGCAGGGCGTGGTCGCGCAACACCTGACGCTGGGCGACCTGGTGATGATCAACGCCTTCATGATCCAGCTGTACATCCCGCTGAACTTCCTCGGCGTGATCTACCGCGAGCTCAAGCAGGCGCTGACCGATCTGGACAAGATGTTCACGCTACTGGAGCGCGAGCGCGAGGTCGACGACACGCCGGGCGCCAAGCCGCTCGCCGTGACGCAGGGCACGGTGCGCTTCGAGGACGTGAGCTTCGCCTACGAGCGCGAGCGCGGCATCCTGCACGGCGTGAGCTTCGAGATCCCGGCGGGCAAGACGGTGGCGGTGGTCGGGCCGTCGGGCTCCGGCAAGAGTACGCTGGCGCGGCTGCTCTATCGCTTCTATGACGTGCAGGCCGGACGCATCACCATCGACGGCCAGGAGCTGAAGCAGGTTACGCAGGCCAGCCTGCGCGCGGCCATCGGCATCGTGCCGCAGGACACCGTGCTCTTCAACGACACCGTCGAATACAACATCGCCTATGGCCGCCCCGGCGCCAGCCACGCCGAGGTGGAAACGGCGGCGCGCGCCGCGCGCATCCACGACTTCATCGCAGCCACACCCAAGGGCTACGAGACGATGGTCGGCGAGCGGGGCCTGAAGCTCTCCGGCGGCGAGAAGCAGCGCGTGGCGATCGCGCGCACCTTGCTGAAGGACCCGCCGCTGCTGATCTTCGACGAGGCCACGTCGGCGCTGGATTCGGCCAATGAGCGCGCGATCCAGGAAGAGCTGCGTAGCGCCGCGCGCAACAAGACGGCGCTGGTCATCGCGCACCGGCTGTCCACCGTGGTCGACGCGCACGAGATCCTGGTGATGGAGCAGGGCCGCATCATCGAGCGCGGCTCGCATGCGCAGCTGCTGGCGCAGGAAGGCCGCTACGCGCAGATGTGGCGGTTGCAGCAGGCGGGCGAGGGCAGCAGCCCGGCTTCTCCGGCACAAGAGCTGGGCGAAGGCGTGGCGGTAACCCCCGAACCGCGCGAAACGTACGAGCCGTCGCGCGCCTGAGCCGGCCGGCGCGCTGGCTACACTGCGCGCGTGGAAACCAAGTGGCTCGAGGATTTCGTCAGCCTGGCCGAGACGCGCAGCTTCTCGCGCTCGGCGCAGCTGAGGCACGTCACGCAGCCGGCGTTCTCGCGGCGCATCCAGGCGCTCGAAGCCTGGGCCGGCACCGACCTCGTCGATCGCTCGGCCTACCCGACGCGGCTGACGCCGGCCGGCGAGACCTTTCATGCGCAGGCGCTGGAGATCCTCGGCAGCCTGCAGGCCACGCGCAACATGATGCGCAGCCACCAGGTCAGCGGCCACGACATGATCGAGTTCGCGGTGCCGCACACGCTGGCCTTCACCTTCTTCCCGCACTGGGTCACGGAGTTGCGCCGCCGCTTCGGCGCGCTGAAGAGCCGGCTGATCGCGCTGAACGTGCACGACGCGGTGATGCGCATGGCCGAGGGCAGCTGTGACCTGCTGATCGCCTACCACCATCCGTCGCAGCCGCTGCAGCTCAGCCCCGAGCGCTACGAGATGCTCAGCCTCGGCCACGAGACGCTGGTCGCCTACGCCAAGGCCAACGGCGACGGCACGCCGATGTTTCGCCTGCCGCCGGCGCCGGGTGAGCGCATCCCGTTCTTGAGCTACGCCGCTGGCGCCTACCTCGGGCGGCTGGTCGAGTTGATCGTCAAGCAGGCCGGCTCGCCGCTGGCGCTCGACCCGATCTACGAGACCGACATGGCCGAAGGTCTGAAGGCGATGGCGCTCGAGGGCCACGGCCTGGCCTTCCTGCCCGCCAGTTCGGTGAAGAAGGAGCTGAAGTCGCGCCGCCTGCTCCCGGCCGCCGCGCCCGGCGTGTGCGAGCTGACGATGGAAGTGCGCATCTACCGCGAGCGCCCCGAGTTCGCGCGCCATACCAAGCCCGTCGCGCAGTCGCTGTGGGACTTTCTGAAGCGGCAAGCCTAGCCAGGACTGACCCAGGGTTTACCCAGGCGCATGATGCATTTCTTGCATCAAGCGGCCCGCAAAGAGCATTGGCGCGAACGCCCTGCGCCTCTTACAGTGCGCGCCGCCGGGAGTCCCGGCGCACCGAGGTAAACCCCATGAGCAGCACCCGCATCGAGCGCGATTTCCTGGGCGAGAAAGAGATCCCCGCCGACGCCTACTGGGGCGTGCACAGCGCGCGCGCCGTCGAGAACTTCCCGATCTCCGGGCAGACCGTCGCGCAGGTGCCGGAGCTGGTGCGCGCACTGGCCTTCGTGAAGAAGGCAGCCGCGCGGGCGAATGCCGAGCTCGGCGTGATCGACGCACCGCGCGCCGGCGCCATCCAAGCGCATCCCGTTCTTGAGCTACGCCGCTGGCGCCTACCTCGGGCGGCTGGTCGAGTTGATCGTCAAGCAGGCCGGCTCGCCGCTGGCGCTCGACCCGATCTACGAGACCGACATGGCCGAAGGTCTGAAGGCGATGGCGCTCGAGGGCCACGGCCTGGCCTTCCTGCCCGCCAGTTCGGTGAAGAAGGAGCTGAAGTCGCGCCGCCTGCTCCCGGCCGCCGCGCCCGGCGTGTGCGAGCTGACGATGGAAGTGCGCATCTACCGCGAGCGCCCCGAGTTCGCGCGCCATACCAAGCCCGTCGCGCAGTCGCTGTGGGACTTTCTGAAGCGGCAAGCCTAGCCAGGACTGACCCAGGGTTTACCCAGGCGCATGATGCATTTCTTGCATCAAGCGGCCCGCAAAGAGCATTGGCGCGAACGCCCTGCGCCTCTTACAGTGCGCGCCGCCGGGAGTCCCGGCGCACCGAGGTAAACCCCATGAGCAGCACCCGCATCGAGCGCGATTTCCTGGGCGAGAAAGAGATCCCCGCCGACGCCTACTGGGGCGTGCACAGCGCGCGCGCCGTCGAGAACTTCCCGATCTCCGGGCAGACCGTCGCGCAGGTGCCGGAGCTGGTGCGCGCGCTGGCCTTCGTGAAGAAGGCGGCCGCGCGGGCGAATGCCGAGCTCGGCGTGATCGATGCGCCGCGCGCCGGCGCCATCCAGCAGGCCTGCGACGACCTGATCCAGGGCCGGCTGCACGAGCAGTTCGTCGTCGACGTGATCCAGGGCGGTGCCGGCACCTCGACCAACATGAACGCGAACGAGGTGATCGCCAACCGCGCGCTGGAGCACCTCGGCCACCCCAAGGGTGCCTACGAGCACCTGCACCCGAACGACCACGTCAACGCATCGCAGAGCACGAACGACGTCTACCCGACCGCGCTGCGCCTGGCGGCGTGGGCTGGCATCGGCAGTTTGATGGCCGCAATGGCGGAACTCCGCGGTGCCTTCGAGGTGAAGGCCGAAGAGTTCAAGGACGTGCTGAAGATCGGCCGCACGCAGCTGCAGGACGCGGTGCCGATGACGCTGGGCCAGGAGTTCTCGACCTACGCGGTGATGATCGGCGAGGACGAGCAGCGCCTGGCCGAGGCGCGCGCGCTGATCCAGGAGATCAACCTCGGCGCCACCGCGATCGGCACCGGCATCAACGCGCCGGTGGGTTACACCGATCTCGTCGTGCGCCACCTCGTGGAGGTGAGCGGCGTGCCGGTGGTGCGCTCGCCGAACCTGGTGGAGGCGACGCAGGACACCGGCGCCTTCGTGCAGCTGTCGGGCGTGCTCAAGCGCGTGGCCTGCAAGCTCAGCAAGACCTGCAATGACCTGCGCTTGTTGTCGTCCGGCCCGCAGGCCGGCTTCGGCGACATCAAGCTGCCGGCGCGCCAGGCCGGCTCGTCGATCATGCCGGGCAAGGTGAACCCGGTGATCCCGGAGGTGATGAACCAGGTGGCCTTCGAGGTGATCGGCAACGACATGACGATCACGATGGCCAGCGAGGCCGGCCAGCTGCAGCTCAATGCCTTCGAGCCGATCATGGGCTGGGCGCTGTTCAAGAGCGTGAAGCACCTGAC
>VBDL01000825.1 GCA_005884255.1 Betaproteobacteria bacterium
GAAATGGTCGTAATTGATGATGCCGAACACGCGGTGGCCGAGCGGCTGCAGGCGGGACTCCACCTCGGCGCGGATCGCCTCGATGTCATCGAGCGTGCGCACCGCCAGCCGCTCGAAGTTGACGAAGAAGGTGCGCTGCTCGGCGTCGTAGCTGAAACGGTCGGCCAGCGGCAGCAGCAGCAGGCGCGCGCGCAGGCCCAGCGGCGGCTCGCCGAACAGCGCCGCATCCATCGTCTTGATCTCGCCTTCGATCACCGGCTCGAAGTCCATCGCCGCAAGGATGTCGCGCTGCAGGTCCAGCCCTGGCGCCACCTCGAGCAATTGCAGCCCGCGCTGATGCATGACGTAGAGCACCGGCTGCCCGCGCTTGAACGCCTCGCGGCCGGAGAAGGTGCGGTGCTCGACCTGGCGCACGAATTTGCGCTCGCCATTGGCCGTGAAGCTGCCGACGAAGACCACCTTCTTCGCGTTCTGGCTGATGTTGATGAAGCCGCCGGCGCCGGCCAGCCGCGGGCCGAACTTGCTGACGTTGAGGTTGCCCTCAGCATCCGCCTGCGCAAGGCCGAGGAAGGCGATGTCAAGGCCCCCGCCGTCGTAGAAGTCGAACTGGTAGGGCTGGTCGATGATGGCCTGCGTGTTCACCGCGGCGCCGAAGTTCAGCCCGCCGGCCGGAATGCCGCCGATCACTCCGGGCTCGGCGGTCAAGGTGATGAGGTCGATGACGTGTTCCTCGGCGGCCACCGCGGCCACGCCCTCGGGCATGCCGATGCCGAGGTTGACCACCGCATTCGGGCGCAGCTCGAGCGCCGCGCGGCGCGCGATGATCTTTCTTTCGGACAGCGGCATCGGCGTCACGTGGCCCATGGGCACGCGGATCTCGCCGGCGAAGGCCGCGCTGTAGGGCTCGGCGAAGGTTTGTTGGTGGTATTCGGGCTTCTCGGCAACGACCACGCAATCGACCATCACGCCGGGCACCTTCACCTGCCGCTCGACCTGCGCGATGACGATGCCGCCGGAGTTGCGCGCGGCCATCGCGATGGCCAGCGCTTCGAGCGTGAGCGCCTCGCGCTCCATCGTCAGGTTGCCGTCGGTGTCGGCGGTGGTGGCGCGGATCAGCGCGACGTCGATCGGAAAGGCCTTGTAGAACAGGTACTCGTCGCCGTCGATTTCCATCAAGCGCACGAGCTCTTGCTTCGTCTGCTCATTGATCTTCCCACCGCCGAAGCGCGGGTCGACGAAGGTGCCCAGGCCCACCTTGCTCAGGTGGCCCGGCTTGCCGGCGGCGATGTCGCGGAACAGGTGCGAGATCACGCCCTGCGGCAGGTTCCAGGCCTCGATGCGGCCGGCCACCGCGAGCTTTTGCAGCGCGGGCACCAGGCCCCAGTGGCCGCCGATGACGCGCGCCACCAGCCCGTCGTGGCCGAAGTGGTTGAGGCCGCGCTCCTGGCCGTCGCCCTGGCCGGCGGCGTAGACCAGTGTCAAGCCGCGCGGCGTGGCCGTTTCGAGGAAGCGGGCCTCGAGCGCCACCGCCAGGTTCTCGGCGAAACCGATGCCGACGAAGCCGCCGGTGGCCACCGTGTCGCCGTCGGCGATCAGCCGCACGGCATCGGCGGC
>VBDL01000826.1 GCA_005884255.1 Betaproteobacteria bacterium
CTCACCGCCTGGCTGGCCGGCTGGGTCGGGCTGCCGACGGCCTGGCTGCTCGCCGAACCCCTCGTGATGCTCGCTTGCTTCGCGGCGCTGTTCGTGCCGGCGGTGTATGTGCGGGTGAGGCTGCGCCTGCATGCGCAGCACCGCCTGCGTTGCGATTGGGAATACGTGGTGCGCGCAGCGCACGCGATGCATTGACTAGATCTGCTGCCGGTCAAGCTCGGCGATTTCCACGCTGGCATTGACCAGCGCCGCGATGAGGTCCGGATCAACCTCCTGCCCGTAGCGCATCTTCAGGTGCCGCAGGCCCTTGCCGGTGCCTTCGAGCTGCGGGAAGCGCTCGGCCAGCGCCGCG
>VBDL01000091.1 GCA_005884255.1 Betaproteobacteria bacterium
ACCGAGCGCGTCATCGCCCTCCATGACCTGCGGCCGCACGGCCGGGCCCCGGCCGTGCCCGAACAGCCGCCTGCCCCCAGCGGCCTGCTGAGCGATACCCTGGGCCGTCCGCTGCGCGACCTGCGCATCTCCGTCACCGACCGCTGCAACTTCCGCTGCAGCTATTGCATGCCCAAGGAGGTGTTCGACCGCGACTACGCCTTCCTGCCGCACCGCGAGCTGCTGAGCTTCGAGGAGATCACGCGCACGGCGCGCCTCTTCGTCGCGCACGGCGTGCACAAGCTGCGCCTCACCGGTGGCGAGCCGCTGCTGCGCAAGAACCTCGAAGCGCTGATCGCGATGCTCGGCGAGTTGCGCACGCCCGAAGGCGCTGCGCTCGACATCACGCTGACGACCAACGCCTCGCTGCTCGCGCGCAAGGCGCAGGCGCTGAAAGACGCCGGCCTGCAGCGCGTGACGGTGAGCCTCGATGCGCTCGACGACGCGGTGTTCCGCCGCATGAACGACGTCGACTTCCCGGTCGCCGAGGTGCTGCGCGGCATTGAGGAGGCGCAGCGTGTGGGCCTGGGGCCGATCAAGGTCAACATGGTCGTCAAGCGCGGCGTCAACGACCACGAGATCGTGCCGCTGGCGCGCCACTTTCGCGGCAGCGGCATCATCCTGCGCTTCATCGAGTTCATGGACGTCGGCACCAGCAACGGCTGGCGCATGGACGACGTGCTGCCGTCGGCGCAAGTCCTCGAACGCCTGAACGCGGTGTACCCGCTGGAGCCGGTGGAGCCCAACGCGATCGGCGAGACAGCCGAGCGCTGGCGCTACGCCGATGGCGGCGGCGAGATCGGCCTGATCTCCAGCGTCACGCAGGCCTTCTGCCGCGACTGCAATCGCGCGCGTCTGTCCACCGAGGGGCAGCTGTACCTGTGCCTGTTCGCGTCGCACGGCCACGACCTGCGCGCGCTGCTGCGCGGCGGCTTCAGCGACGAACAGATCGCCGGCGCCATCGGCCTGATCTGGCAGCAGCGGGCCGATCGTTATTCGGAGCTGCGGGGATCGCAGTCGGCGCCGCCCAGCGAAGAGCGCCGCGTCGAGATGCATTACATCGGCGGCTGATGGGCAGCACCCTCAGCATCTGCCTCCTCGTCGAGGAGGACTTGCCGGCCTACAAGGCGCTGCGCGACTCGATGCTCGAGGCGCACCCGGACGCCTTCACTTCCGATGCGCTGACCGAGGCACGGCGCACGCCGGAGTCGTACCGCTCGCGGATCGACGGCCCGCATTTCACGCTCGGCGCCTTCGACGGCGACGAACTCGTCGGCGCCATCAGTTGCGAGCGCGACGAGCGCCTGAAGGTGCGCCACATCGGGCACGTCGTCGGCATGATGGTCGCACCGGCCGCGCGCGGACGCGGCGTGGGTGCCGCGCTATTGGATGCGTGCATCGCTTGCGCGAGACAGGCGGGTGGCCTGGAGCAGCTCACGCTGAGCGTGACGGCAAGCAATGGCGCAGCACGGCGGCTGTACCTGAGCGCCGGCTTTCGCAGCTACGGGCTGCTGGAGCGCGCGATCAAGCTCGGTGACGCGTACCTCGCCAAGGAGTTGATGTCCTTGGCGCTTTGAAAGCGCTCTAGCGTGCCGCCTCGGCCACACCGCGATTGGCCAACTGGTCCGCGCGTTCGTTGCCCGGATCGCCGGCATGCCCCTTCACCCAGCGCCAGTGCACCTGGTGCAGCGCGCGCAGCGCATCGAGCCGCTGCCACAGGTCGACGTTCTTCACCGGCTTCTTGTCGGCCGTCTTCCAGCCGCGCTGCTTCCAGCCGATGATCCATTCGGTGATGCCCTTGCGTACGTACTCGCTGTCGGTGTAGAGCGTGACCTCGCAGCTGCGCTTGAGCGAGGCCAACGCCTCGATCACCGCCGTCAGCTCCATGCGGTTGTTGGTGGTCTGCGCCTCGCCGCCGAACAGCTCCTTGTCGTGGCCCCCGCTGGACAGCCACGCTCCCCAGCCACCGGGCCCCGGGTTGCCCTTGCAGGCGCCGTCGGTGTAGATCGTCACTTGCGGGCGCGCAATCTCAACAGTCATTGATTTCCTTGTGGTTGTGGTGGGCGGCCACCGCTGGCGCCGCCTTGGGTTTGCTGCGCTGGGACTTGGCCAGCCCCACGAGCCGCATGCCGCGCACGCGCTTCACGGCAACGAGGAAGTACACCGCGCCGAGCACCGGCCACCAGCGGTCACCCCAGCGCTCCATCCACTGGAAGCGCGAGAGCCAGCGCTCGGACGACAGCGGCGGCCGATAGCAGCCGAAGCGCCCTGCCTCGATCTCGAAGTTGAGCAGGCGCAGCCAATCGCGCAGCCGCCAGTAACCGATGAACTCGCCTGCACGCGGCAGGAACAGCCCCTTGTCGCGCTGGATCGCCAGGCTCTGGCGCATGCGGCCACAACGCTGCCGCAGGCCCCACAGGCTGGTCGGGTTGAAGCCGACGATGGCCACCCGCCCCTCGGGCACCAGCACGCGCTCGACTTCGCGCAGCACGGCGTGCGGGTCGTGCGCCAGCTCCAGCGCGTGGGGCAGCACGACCAGATCCAGGCTGGCATTGGGAAACGGCAGCGCGTCGAAATCGCAGCGCAGCACGATCGCCGACGATGCCGCCTGCTCAGGGGGGCAGTCGACCAGTGGCAGCGTATCGGCGTGATCCACCGCACTCCAGCGATGGGGCATGCGGTTGGTCTCGAGGCCGCTCAGTTCGGGGCAGCCGAGTTGCAGCGCGTGGAATCCGAAGACATCCGTCACGGCCGCGTCCAATCTCTGCTGTTCCCAGGCCAGCAGATAGCGTCCTGCCGGGGTCTGCAGCCACTGCGCCAACTCTATAATCGATGCGTCTTGCGTCATGAATCTCGCCGCACTGCCCGCGTTTACCGACAATTACATCTGGATGCTTCACGATGGCAGCAATGCCATCGTTGTCGATCCGGGAGACGCGTCGCCCGTGATGCATGCATCGCAGCGCGAAGGCCTGCGGCTGACGGGCATTCTAGTGACGCACCGCCATCCTGATCGTATCGGCGGCGTCGAGGGGCGCCAGTGGAAGAACGAGGTCCAATGAATAAATACGCTTGCCTCGCCGCCGCCCTGGCGCTTCTGCTGGCCGGCTGCGCGATGCCGCCCGCCGCCCCCAATTCCGAAAATCCAACACCCGCTGCAGCCGCGCCCGCCGCGCCGGCGTCGGCGCCCGAAGCGATCGCGAGCGCGCCCGCCGAGGCGGCGCCGGCGCCTTTGGCTGCGGCCAGCGCGCCGGCCGAGGCGGACACCGGACCCGCTGTCGGCCAGCCGGTCGACCCGCTGCGGCCGGAGGCGGCCGTACCGCCGCCCGATGACGTCGTGGCGCAGACCGACTTGTGGGCGCGCGTGCGCACCGGCTTCCTGATGCCCGACCTCGACAACGATGCCGTGCGCCGGTGGGAGCAGTGGTACTCCGCGCGGCCCGATTACGTGCAGCGCATGACCGAGCGCTCCGGCCGCTTCCTGTTCCATATCGTCGAAGAGATCGAGAAGCGCGGCATGCCCAGCGAGCTGGCGCTGCTGCCCTTCGTCGAAAGCGCCTTCAATCCGGAGGCGATGTCCGTGGCCAAGGCGTCGGGCATGTGGCAGTTCATACCGTCCACCGGCAAGAACTTCGACCTGAAGCAGAACGTCTTCCGCGACGACCGGCGCAGCGTGCTGGCGTCGACGCGCGCGGCACTGGACTACCTTCAGCGCCTGTACGGCATGTTCGGCGACTGGCGGCTTGCGCTCGCGGCCTACAACTGGGGCGAAGGCAACGTGCAGCGCGCCATCGCGCGCAACCAGCGCGCAGGCCTGCCCACCGACTACGCCAGCCTTCGCATGCCCGACGAAACGCGCAACTACCTGCCCAAGCTGCAGGCGGTGAAGAACATCGTCGCGCGCCCCGAGGCCTACAGCCTCGCGCTGCCGAACCTGAGGAACCACCCGTACTTCCTGTCGGTGCCGATCAAGCGCGACATCGACGTCGACCTGGCCGCCCGCCTGGCCGAGGTGCCGCTGGACGAATTCAAGCAGCTGAACCCGCAGATGAACAAGCCAGTGATCCTCGCGGCCGGCACGCCGCAGGTGCTGCTGCCCTTCGACAATGCGCAGGCCTTCGTGCAGAAACTCGAGCAGCACCGCGGGCGATTGGCCAGCTGGACGGCCTGGGTCGCGCCGAAAACGCTGAAGCCGGCCGACGCCGCCAAGCGCGTCGGCATGAGCGAAGCGCAGTTGCGCGAGATCAACCACATACCGCCGCGCATGCTCGTCAAGGCCGGCTCGACGCTGCTGGTGCCGCGCAACGGCCACGCGCAAGCCGATGTGTCCGAGCACCTTGCGGAGAACGGGATGATCGCGCTGGCACCCGATGCCCCGGCGCTCAAGCGGGTGACCTACAAGGCGCGCAAGGGCGACAGCGTCGCCACCATCGCCAAGCGCTACCGCGTAAGCCACGCGCAGTTGCTGGAGTGGAACAAGCTCGCTGCGGGCGCCAGCCTCCAGCCGGGTCAGACCGTGGTGATCTTCGTCGCCGCTGCGAAGGCGACCATGCACACGGCCCACCGCGCCGCCAAGCCCGCGCGCACGCGCGCGCAAGTCGCCTCACGCTGATCAGTGACGATCCACCAGCGCGTGCGCGATGGTGGACAGATCGACGTACTCCAGCTCGCTGCCCGCAGGCACGCCACGGGCCAGCCGCGTGACCTTCACGCCGCGCGCGCGCAGCGCCTCGCTGAGCACATGCGCGGTGGCCTCGCCTTCGGCCGTGAAGCTCAAAGCAAGGATCACTTCTTCCACCGACCCGTCGGCGGCGCGCTCCAGCAGCGCCTGCGCGCCGATGTCGCGTGCGCCCACGCCATCGAGCGGGCTCAACCGCCCCATCAGCACGAAGTACAGGCCACGGTAGCTGCCGGTGCGCTCCAGCGCCGCCTGGTCGGCCGGCGTTTCGACGACGCACAGCTGGCGCGCGTCGCGTGACGCGTCGCTGCAGATCGCGCACAGCGCGCCTTCGGTGAAGGTGCGGCAGCGCGAGCAATGCCGCACCTGCGACACCGCGCCCTGCAGCGCCGCCGCGATGCGCAGTGCGCCGTCGCGGTCGTGCTGCAGCAAGTGAAAGGCCATGCGCTGCGCCGACTTCAGGCCCACGCCGGGCAGGCGGCGCAGCGCGTCGATCAGTGCATCGAGCGAGGAAGCAGTCAACTTAGAAAGGGAACTTCATGCCGGGCGGCAGCGGCATGCCGGCGGTCAGCTTGCCCATCTTCTCGGCGCTGACCTCTTCGGCGCGGCGCACGCCGTCGTTGAAGGCCGCGGCGACCAGGTCCTCGAGCATGTCCTTGTCATCGGCAAGCAGGCTCGGGTCGATGGCGACGCGCTTGACGTCGTGCTTGCAGGTCATCGTCACCTTCACGAGGCCCGCGCCCGACTGGCCCTCGACCTCGATGCTGCCCAGCTCTTCCTGGGCACGCTTCAAGTTTTCCTGCATGGCCTGCGCCTGCTTCATCAGGCCGGCAAGTTGTCCCTTCATCATCGCTTGTGCTCCTTAATGCGGTTTGACCGACCCAGGCACGATGCGTGCCGTGTTGAACTGAGCCAGCAACTGCTGAACCAGCGGGTCGCCGTGAATGATTTGCTCGGCCTCGCGCTGGCGACGTTCGCGCTCGATGGCATCGCGGCGGGCGGGCGTGTCCTGCGTGGAGCCGCCTTCAACCTCGATGCGCGCCGGCTTGCCGAGCAGCGCGGCGAGCGCCGCCTGCAGCTTGGCCACCGTCGCGCTGGCGCGCAGCGTCTCGCGCTCCACACGCAGGCGCCACAACGGTGCCTCGCCTTCCTCGATAGCGGTGCACTCCGCCTGCATCGCAAGCTCGCGCACGAGCGCCGCGATCGCACCTTGCCCGACCATCTGCTTGACCACCGCGACCCAGCGTTCGCCGAGCGCGGTCGGCACAAGGCCAGCCGCCTGAGGCGAGGGGGCCGCACGCGGCGCCGGCACTTCTGGCGCAGCCTCTCCCGGCGGGCTCTCGTCGAGCCAGGGCGGCGGCTCCTTGTCGCGCACTACCGGCGCGGGCGCGGCGGCGGCGGCCACGCGCGGCACCGGCCGCGCCGCCGGCACGGGCGGTACGGTGGCGCGCTGGCCGGAGCCTTGCGGCTTGAAGGCCAACAGGCGCAGCAGCACCATCGTGAGGCCGCTGTATTCGTCGGGGGCGAGATGCAACTCGCCACGGCCATGCAGCACGATGCTGTATAGCAGCTGTGTCTCGTCGGCAGGCAGGCGCGCGGCGAGCTGCACGGTGACGGCGGCCTCGGGATCGGTGGCGTCGAGCGCATCGGGCACGGCCTGCACAACCGCCATCTGCTGCAGCAGCACGGCCATCTCCTCCAGCGTGCCGGTGGCCGACAGCCCATGCTCGCGCAATGCGGCGACGATCTCCAACACCGCCCGCCCGTCTGCGTCCGCAAGCGCTTCGACCAGGCGCGCGGCGTGCGAGCGGTCGACGGCGCCGAGCATCTGCCGCACCACTTTCTCATCGACGCGCCCGCCACCATAGGCGATGGCCTGGTCGGCCAGCGACAGCGCATCGCGCAT
>VBDL01000821.1 GCA_005884255.1 Betaproteobacteria bacterium
CACCAGCGCCAGTGCGTGGCTGGCCAGCATCAGCGAGCCTTCGATGGCCTCGGGCACGACCTCGGTGGCGCCGGCGGCGCGCAGGGTTTCCAGGTCGGTGTCGTCGATCGTGCGCACCAGCACCGGCACGCGCGGGGCATGCTCGCGCACGAGGCTCAAGATGCGCAGCGCCGACGGCGTGTCCTTGTAGGTGACCACGACGGCGCTGGCGCGCGCCAGGCCGGCGGCCATCAGGCTGCGCAGCTTGGCCGCATCGCCGAACACCACGCTCTGCCCGGCCGCCGCGGCCTGGCGCACGCGGTCGGGGTCGAGGTCGAGCGCCATGTAGGGAATGCGCTCGCGCTCGAGCATGCGCGCCAGGTTCTGGCCGCTGCGCCCGTAGCCGCAGATGATCACGTGCGCCTCGGTCTGGATGGCCTTCTTCGCGATGCTGGTCAGCTGCACCGACTGCAGCATCCAGTCGCTGGCCGAGAGCCGCATCACGATACGGTTGCTGTAGGTGACGATCAGCGGCGTGACGAGCATCGACAGCACCATGCTGGCCAGCACCGGGCCCTGCAGATGGGCGGGCAACAGCTGCTCGTCGGCGGACAGCGACAACAGCACGAAGCCGAACTCGCCGGCCTGTGCCAGATACAGGCCCGTGCGCAGGGCCACGCCGGTGCTGGTGCCGAACAGCCGCGCCAGCGCCGCGACCAAGGCGAACTTGAAGAGCACCGGCAGCGCCGTGAGCGAGAGCACCAGCGGCAGCTGCAGGGCCACGCGCAGCGGGTCGAGCTTCATGCCGATGGTGATGAAGAACAGGCCCAGCAGCACGTCGCGACGAAGGCACCCAGCGCGAGCGACAGCCCGGCCAGCTGCGTCACCCAGGCCAGGCCCAGCGTGACGAGCAGCAGGTTCAGCACGAACAGCTCCTCGCTCTTGCGCCGCGCCACGATGGTGAGCCACCAGCGCATCGCCTTCTGGCCCCCGACCAGCAGCAGCGCCAGCAGCGCGGCGGCCTTGATGCCGGCGATCAGCAGCGCGCCGATCAGCGCCTCGGCGCTGGAGCTGAGCGCCGGAATCACCACCAGCAGTGGCACCACGGCCAGATCCTGGAACAGCAGCACGCCCATCACGCGGCGACCATGCTCGCTCTCCAGCTCAAGCCGCTCGGCCAGCAGCTTGCCGACGATCGCGGTGCTGCTCATCGCCAGCGCACCGCCCAGCGCGATGGCGCTGCGCCAGCTCAGGTCCCAATGGCGACCGAGCAGCGTGAACAGTGAGGCCAGCAGCGCGTTGCCGGCCACCGCGGCGGCCATCGTCAGCGCCACCTGCGACAGCCCGAGGCCGAACACCAGGCGCCGCATGCTGCGCAGCTTGGGCAGGTTGAATTCCAGCCCGATGACGAACATCAGGAACACCACGCCGAACTCGGCCAGGTGCTGCACCACGGCGGCATCGCTCGACAGGCCCAGCGCGTTGGGCCCGATCACCACGCCCACCGCCAGGTAGCCGATCATCGGCGGCAGCTTCAGCGAGCGGCACAGCACCACCCCGGCCACCGCGGCCACGAGGTAGAGCAGCACGAGGGTCAGGGTCGAGGTCATGCGTGAGGCGTGGGATCGCAAGCGCCGTGCCGCAGCGGGCGCGTGCCGAGCCTAGAATCGCCCGATCCTAGCGGACCCTTTGCCCGCCGCCCACCGTGACCGACCCTTTCACCTTCGACGCCGTGCGCGCCTTGCATCTGGCCGGCGAGACTTTCGACATCGAGGCGCGTGCGCTGCTCGGCCTGAAGGCGCGGCTGGACGACGCTTTCGTGCGTGCAATGCAAGCCGTGCTGCGCTGCCGCGGCCGCGTCGTCGTGATGGGCATGGGCAAGAGCGGCCACGTCGGCCGCAAGATCGCCGCCACGCTGGCCTCCACCGGCACGCCGGCGATGTTCGTGCATCCGGGGGAGGCGAGCCATGGCGACCTCGGCATGGTCACGCCGGTCGATGTGGTGATGGCGATCTCCAACTCCGGCGAGAG
>VBDL01000824.1:0-1056 GCA_005884255.1 Betaproteobacteria bacterium
CTCGACGCGGGCGCAGCTGTTCAACCACAACACCGTAATGATGCTCGCGGTCAGCGCCGCCGCCTGGTGCGTGCTGCGCGCGCTGCAGTCGCCGCTGCGGCGCTGGTGGGTGGCGGCCGGTGTCGCCGCGGGCCTGGCGATGCTGTCGAAGTATCAGTCGGTGGTGCCCTTGGCCGGCATCGTCGTCGCGCTGATGTTGGCCGGCGAGCTGGCGTCGCGGCGCACGCGCGGGGGCATCGTGCTGGCCGCGGCGGTGGCTGCGCTGGTTTTCGCGCCGCACCTTGCATGGATGCTGCAGCACGACCTCACGACCTTGCGCTATGCCGCGCAGGAGGGGCCGCCGCTGTCCTGGGCCGAGCGGGCCTTCAGCGTGGTCAGCTTTCTCGCGCAGCAGGTGCGCCTGCTCTTCCCGTCGCTGCTCTTCGCGCTGCTGCTGTGGCTGCTGCCCGGGCTGCGCAAGCAGCCGGGCAGCGATGCCGATGACGCCGGGGCGCCGCGGCGCCGGGCCTGGTTCATCGGCCTGATCGTCTTCCCGCTGGTGGTCACCTTGCTCACCTGCCCGGCCTTCGGGCTGAAGCTGCAAAACCACTGGGGCTACCAGTGCCTGCAGTTCGTCGCGCTGTGGCTGGCCTGGCGCTTGCGCGGCGTGCTGCAGCGCGCGCCGAGAACGATCGTCATGTTGGCGCTGCTGGTGCAGGCGCTGTCGATGGCCGTCGCAGCCAAGCCGTCGTGGACGCGTGAAACCCAGCCCGGCCGGCGCGTCGACGGCCAGTACCCGGCGCGCCAGCTCGCGGCCGCAGTGCAGGCGGATTGGCACGCGGTGACCGAGTGCCCGCTGCGCGTGGTCGTCGGGCCCAGCTTCGAGGCGGGCATGGTGTCGGTCTATGCGCCGCGGCCGCCGAAGGTGCTGGAGGGCGGCGACTTCCGCAAGTCGCCGTGGGTCCAGCCCCATGAGCTGCAGCGCGATGGCGCGGTCTACGTCGCCACCGAGCCCTCGCAACTGCCGAGCCATGCGGTGCGGGTCGGTTCGCTGCCCGTGGGCGCGGCGGCGGGCGG
>VBDL01000824.1:1106-2628 GCA_005884255.1 Betaproteobacteria bacterium
GCGCGCTGCTTACACTGCGCGCCATGCTTGCCCCTCCCGATTCCTTCGCCACGGCCGACGGCCTGCGCCTGCACCTGCGCCGCTGGCTGGTCGATGGCTCGCCGCGCGGCACCGTGCTCATCGTCCACGGGCTGGGGGAACACATCGGCCGCTATGCCCAGGTGGCTGCCGATCTCAACCGCGCCGGCTGGCATGTGCTGGGCTACGACCAGCGCGGCCATGGCCGCTCCGAGGGCGCGCGCGGCGCACTGACGCGCAGCGACGATCTGCTGGTCGACCTGGCGCAGGTCATCGGTCTGGCGCGCGCTGCGGCGCCGGGGCCGCTGGTGCTGCTCGGGCACAGCATGGGCGGCCTGATCGCCGCGCGTTTCGTCGCCGAAGGTGTGCTGCCGGCCGCAGAACGTGCCACCTGGTATCGCGAAGTGGATGCGCTGGTGCTGTCGTCGCCGGCGCTCGACCCCGGCATGAACGCCGTGCAGAAGCTGCTGCTCGCGACGCTGGGTTCGCTCGCTCCCGGGCTGCCGGTCGGCAACGGGTTGAAACCGGCGTGGATCTCGCGCGACCCAGCGGTGGTGGCCGCCTACCGCAACGACCTGCTGGTCCACGATCGCGTGACGCCGCGGCTGGTGCGTTTCATCGTCGATGGTGGCGAGCTGGCGCGCCAGCGCGCGGCGGCATGGACGCTGCCGACGCTGCTCGTCTACGCCGGCGCCGACCGTTGCGTCGCACCGGCCGGCAGCGCGGCCTTCGCGGCCGCGGCGCCGAGTGCAACCGTGCGCACGCGCCGCTTCGACGGGCTGTTCCACGAAATCCTCAACGAGCCTGAGCGGGAGCAGGTGCTTGCCGAGCTGACCACCTGGTTCAACGAAAAGCTCGCGCACTAGCCTTACGAACTGAAACGCCGGGCGATACGTTCTCGCTACATCTCGCAGGCAGACTGCCCAGCTCAACCGGGAGTTTGCATGCCGTCCGATCAACCCTGGCGTTTCTGGATCACCGGCGGGCTGGCCGCCGTCATGGCCGCGGCCGCGCAGGCCGACGCGCGCACCGACAACGCGCGCACGCGCGTCAGCCGCTATGGCCCGCGCGAGACGCTGCAGCGCATCGAACTGCTGGCGCGCGACCATGGCCTGCCGCTGTTCGCCAAGCTGGCGCCGCGGGGGGCCGCGCGCGATGGCGAGTGGCTGCTGGTGCTGGGCAGCGACGCCGAGCACACGCCGGTGCTGCAGGCGGCGCCGGGCGCGCCGCTGGAACTGCCGCTGACGGTGCGCGTGGCCGAGCGCGGCGAGCGCGGCACCGAGGTGCACATCCTGCGCAGCGGCGAATGGCTGGCCGAGCAGGACGAGGTGCCGCCCGAGGTGGCGGCGCAGCTGCAGGCGTTGCCGGCGGTGGTCGACGCAGCGATCGGCTGACCGCGGCCCCAGGTCTTCGGGCAGCGCCTAAACTTGGGCGCACCCCCGACCGCACCAACGGAGCCACAAGCCCCATGAACGCCCGCGACCCGCTGCTGCCGCTGCAGCCC
>VBDL01000092.1 GCA_005884255.1 Betaproteobacteria bacterium
GCGCTGTTCACGGCGGCAATGGCGAGCACGGCGCTGGCAGTGCAGTGGCCGGTCACCGAGCAGCAACGCAGCACCGCCAACCAGGTAGCCAGTGCCGGTGTGCCGCTGTCGGAGCTGGCGCCCGACGCGCCCGACTCCTACACCGTCAAGCGCGGCGACACCTTGTGGGACATCTCCAAGATCTTCCTCAAGAGCCCGTGGCGCTGGCCCGAGCTGTGGGGCATGAACCTGGAGCAGATCCGCAACCCGCACCTGATCTATCCCGGCCAGGTGCTGGTGCTGGAAAAGAGCGGCGGCCGCGCCCGCCTGCGTCTGGCCACCGAAGTGCCGGGCGGCACGGTCAAGCTGACGCCGCGCGTGCGCAGCAGCCCGCTGGGCGACGGCGCCATCAGCGCCATTCCGCTGCACCTGATCGAGCCCTTCCTCAACGAGGCGGTGGTGTTCAACACCAACGAACTGGCCGCCGCGCCACGCGTGGTGGCCGCCACCGAGGGCCGTGTGCTGATGACTCGCGGCGACAGCGCCTGACTTCCGCCTGTTCCGCGAAGCCAAGCCGCTGAAGGACCCGGACAACGGCGAGATCCTCGGCTACGAGGCCGCCTACCTCGGCACCGCGGAGTACACACGCCCCGCTGAAGAGAGCACCGACGAGAAGGGCAAGCCGCAGATCATCCCCGCGACCTTCGTGATCACCGGTGTGCGCGCCGAGGTCGGCGTGGGCGATCGGCTGTCGCCGGTGCCGGCGCGCGAGTTCATCAGCTATGCGCCGCATCCGCCGTCCAAGCCGATCGCCGGGCGCATCGTGTCGATCTACGGCGAGGCACTGAACGCCGGGCAGAACCAGATCGTGGCGCTGAACCGCGGCGCCGCCGACGGCATCGAGCGCGGCCATGTGCTGGCGCTGTGGCGCGCCGGCCGCGTCACGAAGGACGAGACCGATCCGGCCAAGCCGCAGATCAAGCTGCCCGACGAGCGCCACGGCCTGCTGTTCGTGTTCCGCGTGTTCGAACGCGTGTCCTACGCGTTGATCGTCTCGGTGCAGGAGCCGGTGCGCACCGGCGACAAGTTCAGCCAGCCCTAGATGGTGCCCCCGCGTCGCCTGCGGCTCCTCGCCCCCCGAGGGGGCTGTCGCTTCGCCTTGGGGCGGCCCGGCGGCTGCGCTCAAGATCAGCATCGCCTACGGCTCCGAGGATGACTGCGCCGGAGGGCGATCTCGCCGCCTGGCTGCGCCTGCTGGAAACGCCCGGCGTCGGGCGCGACTCGGCCCGCAAGCTGCTGGCCAGCTTCGCGTCGCCGCAGGCGGCGATTGCGGCGCCGGCCGCCGCACGGCGCGCCGTTGCTGGCGCGGCCGGCGAGTCGCTGAGCCAGCCACCGGCCGAGTTCGACGCGCTGCTGCAGCGCACGCTGACCTGGCTGGACGAAGGCAGCAACGACGCACCACGGCGCATCGTCACGCTGGGCGATGCCGACTACCCGCAAGCATTGCTGCAGACGGCCGACCCGCCGCTGCTGCTGTATCTGATCGGCCGCGCGGAGCTGCTACAGGCGCCCAGCATCGCCATCGTCGGCAGCCGCAACCCCACCGCGCAAGGCAAGGACAATGCGCGCGCCTTCGCCGCCGAACTCAGCCGCGCCGGGTTCACGGTGATCTCCGGCCTCGCGCTCGGCATCGATGGCGCCGCGCATGAGGGCGGCCTGCGAGGACCGGGCAGCACCATCGCGGTGGTCGGCACCGGGCTGGACCAGGTCTATCCGCGGCGCCACCAAGCGCTGGCGCAACGCATCGTCGCCGAGGGCGGCCTGTTCGTCAGCGAATACGCGCTTGGCATGCCGCCGCTGCCGGCGAACTTCCCGCTGCGCAACCGCATCATCGCCGGCCTGGCGCAGGGCACGCTGGTGGTCGAAGCCGCCCTGCAGTCCGGCTCGCTGATCACGGCACGGATGGCCAGCGAGGCGGGGCGTGAGGTGTTCGCCATTCCCGGCTCGATCCACAACCCGCTGACGCGTGGCTGCCATGCGCTGCTGAAGCAGGGAGCCAAGCTGGTCGAGAGCGCGCGCGATGTGCTGGACGCGACCCGCTGCTGCAGGCGCTCGGCCACGACCCGGTGACGCTGGACGCGCTGGTCGCGCGCACCGGCTGGCCGGCGCACGAGCTGTCGGCGCGCCTGCTGGAGCTGGAGCTCGACGGCCAGGTCGCGCGCCTGCCCGGGCAGCTCTTTCAGCGCCTCACGCGGGTCTGAGTGTTCGCCCGGCCAACCCCGGCTGGAACGGTGCTTTTTCTGGCTGGCGCGCCGATCTGCTCTGGTACAGTGGACTCATGTTCGACGTGCTCGTCTACCTGTACGAAAACTACTGGCGGCCCGATGCCTGTCCGGACCATGCGCAGCTGAAGCGCAAGCTGTCCGCTGTGGGTTTCGAGTCCGACGAGATCCAGGAAGCGCTGTCCTGGCTGGACGGCCTGGCCACCGCGGCCGAGTCCTACAGCGGCCAGCAGAGCGCGAGCAGCCTGCGCGTCTATTCGTTGGCCGAGCAGGAACTGCTCGGCGAAGAATCGATCGGCTTCATCAGCTTCCTCGAATCGGCCGGCGTGCTGCCGCCGCCGATGCGCGAGATGGTCATCGATCGCGCGATGGCCATCGGCGTCGGGCGGCTGGACCTGGAAGACCTGAAGATCATCGTGCTGATGGTCTTCTGGAGCCTGGGCGAAGAGCCCGATGCGCTGATCCTCGACGAGCTGTTCGTCGACCCCGAGGATCGCCTCATCCACTGAGCCTCGAACCGGGCAGTTAGCTCATCAGGCGCGACGGATCGACGTCGAGTTTGGCCAACGCGCTGCGCGTCGCGCGCACCGTCAAGGCTTCATCCTGCGCCGGCAGCAACAGCCCCGCCTGCAGGAACGACGCCAGCCGCTGCTGCTGGAACAGGATGCCGCGCCCGGCCGGCGAGACGAACAGCGTCAGCTGCTTGCGCAGGCCCTGCCACGCGAGCTGCACCGCCTCGTTGCGGTTGCGGTAGTCCAGCATGTACCAGGTGCCGACCTGCAGCTCGCGCGCCCACGCGAGCATCGCCGGCGTCGGCATCGAGCCGCCCTCGGACACCACCTCCAGGTCGCCGGTGTCGTGGCCTGACAGATCGAGCACCATCGACTCGTCGATCTGCACGTCGCCGGCCTCGGGCAGAAGCTCTTCCAGCGTTTCCAGCCGCTCCATCAGCTCTTCGAGGCGCTCGGTCGGTATCGCCGCCGCCTTGGCAGTGAAGGCCGCGGCGAGCGAGTTGTTCAGCGTGCGGATGTGCTCGTCCTGCTTCTCGGGCACCAGTCCGGCGCCGGCCATCCCTTCGCGCAAGGTCTTCAGCAGCGGCGGCAGGCGACGGATGACTTCGGCGCGCTCCTCGCGCGAGACCTTCGCGCCGGCCGACCAGATGAGGTCGGCGGCGGCGCGCTTCATCGCCTTGGTCTCGTCGGCCTGCGCACCGAACTTCACCGCCGTCATCGCCAGCACGTCGGCCCACACCTGGAACAGGAACTGGCGCACGCCCTCCTGCACCGGCACGCTCTCGAGCATCTTGCGCAGCTCGATGGTGTACTGGATGGCCAGCGTTTCGCGCTGCTCGACCTGCTGCGCCAGCGACACGCCCTTGCGCGTGGCCTCGTTCTCGTTCTTGAAGTAGTGCTCGAGGAATTTCTCGAACTCGGTGAGCACGGTTTGGAACACGCGGCGGCCGGTGTCCGGATAGGCCTCGACGACCTGCACCACGCGCTTGATCTCCTTCTCCAGCGCATCGCCCACCGCACGCGCCGAGGTATCGAAGCCCATCACGCAGGCACCCATGCGATCGATCAGGCGGCGCGCGGGATGGTCGACGGTGGCAAAGAAGTCGGGCTCGCCGACCGCCACGCGCAGGGTCGGCATCTGCAGCCGCGCGAACCACACGCGCACGGCGGCCGGGATGCGCTCTTCCATCAAGATGCTCTGGAACAGCAGCGCGACGATCTCGATCGTCGCGCGCTCGACCGGTGTGCTCGCCGCCTGCTTCAGCGCCTGTTTGCGCTGGTAAAGGTCCTCGAGGAGCGCCGGCGTCGTGACGACGGCCTCGGCCCCCGCCGCCGACGGGCGGAAACGCCGCTGCAGCCCGAGCTGCGCCTCGCCGATGGCCGCCGTGAGCCCCGGCGACGCGGGCCGCCCCGCCGTCTGTGCGAATTCCGGCAGCTGGCGGCCGACCAGCTTGTTCAGGCGGCCCAGCACCGCCTCGGCGTGGTCGCTGCCGCGCGGCGGCAGCGGCGCGCCGCGCGTCATCAGGCGCGTCTCCTCGGCCACGCCCCCCAGGCCAGCGCGGACCGAGCTGACGACGGTAGACCCGGCCAGGCCCGCGCTGCGTGTGCGGCGGATGAAAGGGCGCAGATCCACCTCGGGCAGCACGCGCCGCTCGACCAGCCAGTGGTTGGTCTCGTGGTAGCCCTCTTCGACGAGCGCGGCGAATTCCTCGTGCAGCACCGGCTGCAGCGTGCGCCAGGGCTCCAGCCCGAGGCCCGAAGTGCGCCACGCATCGATCACCACGCGCGCCAGCACATGCGAGCGCAGCAGGTCGTGCGTGTCCAACTCCTCGCGGCCTTCGAGCATCGTCACGCGCGAGCGCAGGTCAGTGAATTCCCAGGACGCGCGGTCCATCACCGCCAACGCCAGGCGCGACGAGAGAATCTCGCGCTCGATGGTGTCGTCGTCGACCAGCGACAGCTTGCCCATGCGAGCCGATGACGAGACCCCGGGGCGCGGCAGGTCGCCCGCACGCGTGACCGACGCAATGCCTTGCTGCGCAGCCTGGCGCAGCCCGTCTTCCATCGCATGCAGCCAGGTCGATGCGCGGGCGTGCAGCTCGGTGGCGGCCTCGCGCCGCTTCGCCGCCTCGCCGTGCTCGGCCCTCTTGCCCAGCAGCTCGCGTGCACCACCATCCACCGCCTGCACGACGCCGGCCAGGCCATGGACCAGGGCCTCGGTGTAGCGCCGGCGCGCCTGCGCGGCCAAGGCCATGGTGTTGGCGGTCGCCATGTGCTGCGTGGGTGTCCCTCGGAGTGCGTCCTACTCTACACCACCGCCCCGGCGTTCGGGTCGTTCGGGTCGGACTCCTTCACCGGTCCCTTGACCAGATCCTCGCGCTTGACGCCCAGCCACATCGCGATGGCGGCGGCGACGAACACCGACGAGTAGATGCCGAACAGGATGCCGATGGTCAGCGCGACCGCGAAGTAGTGCAGCGTCGGGCCGCCGAACAGCAGCATCGACAGCACCATCATCTGCGTGCAGCCGTGCGTGATGATGGTGCGGCTCATCGTGCTGGTGATCGCGTGGTCGATCACCTCGTGCGTCGTCATCTTGCGGTACTTGCGGAAGGCCTCGCGAATCCGGTCGAAGATCACCACCGATTCGTTGACCGAGTAGCCGAGCACCGCCAGCACCGCCGCCAGCACCGACAGCGAGAACTCCCATTGGAAGAAGGCGAAGAAGCCGAGGATGATGACGACGTCGTGCAGGTTGGCGACGATGGCCGCCACCGAGAACTTCCACTCGAAGCGCACGGCGAGGTAGGCCATGATGCCGATGACCACGAAGATGAGCGCCTTGACGCCGTCTTCGGCCAGCTCCTTGCCCACCTGCGGGCCGACGAACTGATTCTGCTTGAGCGTCAAGCTTGCCGGCTGGCCCGCGGCGCTGGCGCAGTAGATGCGCGCCTGGCCCGATTCGGATTCGCGGAACACCTGGCCGCTCTCGGCCTTGCACAGCGCATCGAAGACGCGGTCGACGAGGTCGGCCTGCTTCACGTTGCCGCGCAGCGGCAGCCGCACCAGCACGTCGCGCGAGGTGCCGAAGTTCTGCACCTGCGCCTCACCAAAGCCCATCGCCTCGACGGCGGCGCGCGTCTTGCCGATGTCGGCCGTCTGCGCATAGGCGACTTCGATCACCGTGCCGCCGGTGAACTCGATCGAGAGGTGCAGCCCGCGCGTCGCGAGGAAGAACACCGCGGCGAGGAAGGTCAGCGCCGAGATGATGTTGAACACCAGCGCATGCCGCATGAACGGGATGTCGCGGCGGATTCGGAAGAACTCCATGCGCTAGGTCCTTATGCCTTGGGGGCCGACGGCTCGGCGTCCGGCTTCCATACCTGGCCGATCGACACGGCCTTCAGCTTCTTCTGCCGGCCGTACCACAGGTTCACGAGGCCGCGCGAGAACATCACCGCCGAGAACATCGACGTGAGGATGCCCAGCACGTGCACCACCGCGAAGCCGCGCACCGGCCCGGAGCCGAAGGCGAGCAGCGCGAGGCCGGCGATCAAGGTGGTGACGTTGGAGTCGAGAATCGTCGCGAACGCGCGCTCGTAGCCGGAGCTGATCGCGCTCTGCGGCGAGCTGCCGTTGCGCAGCTCCTCGCGCACGCGCTCGTTGATCAGCACGTTGGCGTCGATGGCCATGCCCAGCGTCAGCGCCACCGCGGCGATGCCGGGCAAGGTGAGCGTGGCCTGCAGCATCGACAGCACCGCCACCAGCAGCAGCAGGTTCAGCGCCAGCGCCAGCGTCGAGAAGAGGCCGAACAAGAGGTAGTACAGGCACATGAACGCGGAGATCGCGGCGAAGCCGTAGATCACGCTGTCGAAGCCCTTGGCGATGTTCTCCTTGCCGAGGCTCGGGCCGATCGTGCGCTCCTCGATGATCTCCATCGGCGCGGCCAGCGAGCCGGCGCGCAGCAGCAGCGCGGTGTCGGTGGCCTCCTGCGGTGTCATGCGGCCGGAGATCTGGAAGCGCGAGCCGAGCTCGCTGCGGATCACCGGCGCGGTGACGACCTCACCCTTGCCCTTCTCGAACAAGAGGATGGCCATGCGCTTGCCGATGTTCTCGCGCGACACGTCCTTGATGATGCGGGCGCCCTTGGCGTTGACCGTGAGCAGCACGATCGGCTCTTGCGTCTGCGAGTCGAAGCCGGGCTGCGCGTCGGCGAGGTCGTCGCCGGTGAGGATGACCTGGCGCTTGACGATGATCGGCGCACCGCCGCGCTCGACATAGCGCTCCGTGCCGAAGGGCACAGGGCCGGTGCCCACCGCCGCGGCCGCGGCCTCGGCGCTGTCGTCCACCAGGCGCATCTCCAGCGTCGCGGTGCGGCCGATGATGTCCTTGGCCTTGGCCGTGTCCTGCACGCCGGGCAACTGCACCACCACGCGATCGATGCCCTGCTGCTGGATCACCGGCTCGGACACGCCGAGCTCGTTGACGCGGTTGTGCAAGGTGGTGATGTTCTGCTTCAGCGCCGCTTCCTGCACCGCGCGTGCGGCCTGCGGCTTCAGGCTCCCGCTGAGGATGAAGTCGCCGCCCTCGCTGCGCTGATCCCATTGCAGGTCAGGCTGCGTATCGTTCAGCAGCGCCAGCGCCTGCTGCAGGGTCGCCGCGTCGCGGAAGCGCACGTCGACGACATTGCCGTTGCGCGTGATGCCGGCATGGCGGATGTTCTTGTCGCGCAGCAAGGTGCGCACGTCGCCGGTCAGGCCTTCGGCCTTCTTCGCCAGCGCCGACTTCATGTCGACCTGCATCAGGAAGTGCACGCCACCGCGCAGGTCCAGGCCGAGGAACATCGGCAGCGCGCGCAGATGCGCCAGCCACAGCGGCGAGCGGCTCACGAGGTTTAGCGCGACGATGTAGGAGGGGTCGTTGGGATCGGCATTCAGCCCGCGGCTGATCGCGTCCTTGGCCTTGAGCTGCGTGTCGGTGTCGGAAAAGCGCGCCTTCACCGACGTGCCTTCGAACTGCACGAAGTCGGCGCGCACGCCGGCCTGCTGCAAGGCTTGCTCGATACGCGGCACCAGCGCACTGTCGACCTTCAGCGTGGCCTTGGCCGACGACACCTGCACCGCCGGCGCCTCGCCGAAGAAGTTGGGCAGCGTGTAGACCAGCCCGACGAGCAACGCGATCGCGAGGATCGTGTACTTCCACCACGGATAGCGGTTCATTACTTGTACGTGCCCTTCGGCAGCACCTGCACCACGGAGCTGCGCTGCACCTGCAGCTCGACGCCGTTGGCCACTTCGATGTGCGCGAACGATTCGCCGAGCTTGGTGATCTTGCCGATCACGCCGCCGGCGGTGACCACCTCGTCACCCTTGGCCAGCGCCTCGATCATCGCCTTCGATTCCTTCTGCCGCTTCATCTGCGGCCGAATCATCACGAAGTACAGCACCACGAACATCAGCACCAGCGGCAGCATGCCGACCAGGCTGGAACCACCGTCGGCCGCAGCGCCGCCGGTCTGTGCGAAAGCTTCGGAAATGAACACGTCAGGATCCTCGTTGGGGGCCCGCGAGCGGGCTTAGCGGCTCGTGCGCCGCGAAGCCTTGGATTGTATGCGGCGCACCCCCGGCAGAACTGATGGACCCTAGGGCTCGGGCAAGCCTCGCCCGCCCCCGAGGGGATCAAGGAACTCGGGAACGGCCCTTCGTTCCTTGAGGGGGTCGGCCGCCGGCCCGCAAGCCCTATGCCGCCTGGGGTTTCCCCGCGGAACCGGTGCGCTTCAGCGCCGCGGCAGCTTGCCGCGCGCCACGCGGTGCAAGAGCTCGATCAGCAGCAGGCGCTCGCCTTCGCTGAGCACGCGGGTGGCGTCATGCTCCATCGTCGCGGCGATCTTGCGCGCGCGCTGCTGCAGCTCGCGGCCGGCGGCGGTGAGATGGATGATCTGCGCGCGCCGATCGACGGTGCCGCGTACGCGTTCGATCAGGCCGCGCGCGCACAGGCGGTCGAGCATCACCGCGAGGTTCGGCGGAGACAAATCCAGCGCCTGGCACAGCTGCTTCTGGTTGACCTCCTTGTTGTCGGCCACCAGCGTGAGGATCGAGAACTCCACCGCCTTCAACT
>VBDL01000822.1 GCA_005884255.1 Betaproteobacteria bacterium
GGAAGACCTGAAGGGCGAGCCCTTCGTCGGCAAGGCGGGGCAGCTGCTCGACAACATGCTGCGCGCCTTGGGCCTCACACGTGGCGAGGCCGACGCGCAGCACCAGGTGTTCATCGCCAACACGCTGAAGTGCCGGCCGCCGCGCAACCGCAACCCAGAACCGGAAGAGCTGGCGCAGTGCGAGCCGTTTCTCATCCGCCAGATCGAGCTGGTGCAGCCGAAGATCATTCTCGCGATGGGCCGCTTCGCGGTGCAGTCGCTGCTCAAGAGCGGCGAGCCGATCGGGCGGCTGCGCGGTCGCGTGCACCAGTACCAGGGCGTGCCGCTGGTCGTGACCTACCACCCGGCCTATCTGCTGCGCAACCCGCAGGACAAGGCGCGCGCGTGGGAAGACCTGTGCCTGGCGGCCGAGGTCGTGCTCAAGGCTTCTTCGTCTTCGCAGGCCGCTGCCGGCGCGTCCTTGGCGAGCGTCGAGCCGCCGCCGATGGTGGCGCCATCGCCCAGCGTGATCGGCGCCACCAGCACGCAGTTGGAACCCACGTGCACGTCGTTGCCGATCACGGTGCGGTGCTTGTTGGCGCCGTCGTAGTTGGCGGTGATGCTGCCGGCGCCGTAGTTCACGCGCTCGCCCACCGTGGCATCGCCCAGATAGGCGAGGTGGTTGGCCTTCGCGCCCTTCGCGAGCGTCGAGTTCTTCACCTCGACGAAGTTGCCGATGTGCACCTCGTCGCCGAGTTGCGCGCCGGGGCGCAGCCGCGCGAACGGGCCGATCAAGGCGCCGGCGCCGATCTGCACGCCGAGCTTCTCGCCGTCGATGTGCGTGAAGGGGTGGATCACGGCCCCGTCGGCAATGCTCGCGTTGGCGATCACGCAGTAGGCGCCGATGCGCACGTTGCTGCCGACGCTGACACGGCCTTCGAACACGCAGCCGACGTCGATCTCCACGTCGCTGCCGCAGATGAGCTCGCCGCGCACATCGAAGCGCGCCGGGTCGGCCAGGCGCACGCCGGCTTCCATCAGCGTGTCGGCCTGCGCGCGTTGCACACGGCGCTCGAGCTCGGCGAGCTGCGCCGGGCTGTTGACGCCGAGCACCTCGGTCTCGTCTGTCGCTTGCGATGCGACCACCGGCACGCCATCGGCGGCGGCCATCGCGACGATGTCGGTCAGGTAGTACTCGCGCTGTGCGTTGTCGTTCTTCAAACGCGCCACCGCGCGCTTGAGCCACGCGGTGGGCGCCGCCATCATGCCGGTGTACACCTCGCGCAAGGCATGCTGCTCGGGCGTCGCGTCCTTGTGCTCGACGATGCCGAGCACACGCTGACCCTGCCGCAGGATGCGGCCGTAGCCGGTGGGGTCGGGCAGCGCGATGGTCAGCAGCGCCAGGCGCTCGCCGCCGCAGGCCTCGATCAGCGCGCGCGCGGTGGCGGCGCGGATCAGCGGCACGTCGCCGTTGAGGTGCTGCACCGCGTGGCCGGTGCCGAGCTGCGGCTCCTGGCGTACGAACTGGCGGCCGGGACCGGGAGCGCTGGCCTCCACCAGCTCGGCGCCATGGCCGACGATGACGACGGTGCGCTGCGCCTGCAGCTGCTCGGCGGTGCCCAGCACGTGCGCCAGCAGGCTGCGGCCCGCGAGTTTGTGCAGCACCTTCGGGGCAGTGGACTTCATGCGGGTGCCCTTGCCCGCAGCCATGATGACGATGTTCAGTGCCATGCGCCGATTATCGCGGCGCGCAATCGCGTAGGGTGGGCTTCAGCCCACGCAACTCGATGGTGGGCTGAAGCCCACCCTACTGCTGCGCGACAGGCACAGAAACGCGCCGCGGGCTGATCGCCGGTGTCGGGAAGTCCTTCAGCGCGGCCTCGAACATCGCGGCCAGAACCGCCGGGTTGCTGGCGTAGTTGCCCTCGCTGCTCGCGCGCGATTCGTACAGCGGCTGGCCGCTCTGGCGATCGCGCAGCAGCACGGCCACTTCACGCTCGTACTGCGTCGTCGTCGTGTAGCTCATGCCGAAGCCCCAGCGCGGGCCGTACCATGGGCGGCCGTGCCAGTAGCTGCCGCGCCACCAGAAGGGGTCGTCCCACGGCACATAGGAATAGCGCGTGACGCGTGCGCCGATCTGCACGGTGACGTCGGGGTTCTTGCCATCGGCAGCCGGCGTGAAACCGGCCTTCTCCAGCGCGCCGCGCGCCGCATCTTCCAGCTTGGCCTGATCGTCGGCGTGTGCCTGCTGCGACGGTAGGCGCTCGAACGCATAGGTGCCCGGCTTGCGCGCCGCAGGCCACTGGCCGTAGCTGGACCCCCCGAGGGGGCGTCGTCGCCTTGGGGCGGCCCGGCGGCGACACGAGGACTGTCAATCGATCTTCAGCCGCACGATGGCGTTGTCAGCGGGGCCGCAGTCCTCATCGTCGTCGAAGGCCTTGTCGCCCGACGGATCGGCCACGCCGGTGGTTTGGAGCGTCGCGAACGGGTACAGGTTCCGGTCCATCATGTGCGACGGCACGATGTTGCCCATCGCGCTGAACATGTTGTCCACGCGCCCAGGGAAGCGCTTGTCCCACTCGCGCAGCATCTGCTTGATCTGCGCACGCTGCAGATTGTCCTGGCTGCCGCACAAGGTGCACGGAATGATCGGGTACTGGCGGTGTACGGCCCAACGCTCCAGATCCGTCTCAGCCACGTATGCAAGCGGTCGTATCACGATGTGCTTGCCGTCGTCGCTCACCAGCTTGGGCGGCATGCCCTTCATGCGGCTGCCGAAGAACATGTTCATCAGCAAGGTCACGACCATGTCGTCGCGATGGTGGCCGAGCGCGATCTTTGTTGCGCCGAGCTCGCTGGCCACGCGGTAGAGGATGCCGCGGCGCAGCCGCGAGCACAGGCTGCACATCGTCTTGCCCTCGGGAATGAGGCGCTTGACGATCGAGTAGGTGTCCTGGTTCTCGATGTGGAACGGGATGCCGAGCTTGCCGAGGTACTCGGGCAGCACATGCGCCGGGAAACCCGGCTGCTTCTGGTCGAGGTTGACGGCGACGATCTCGAAGCTCACCGGCGCGCGCTGGCGCAGGCTCATCAGGATGTCGAGCAGCGCGTAGCTGTCCTTGCCGCCCGAGAGGCACACCATCACCTTGTCGCCGGCCTCGATCATGTTGAAGTCGGCAATCGCCTGGCCGACCTGGCGGTGCAGGCGCTTGGAGAGCTTGTTGCCCTCGAAGGCTGCCTTCTTCTCAGACTTCCTGGCTTCATCGAGATCGGCTTGTGTCACGGCGGTCGCCGAACACCTCGACGCCCACCGCGTCGCAGTCGGGGTAGACATCGGGCTTCTCGGTGGACACGCGCGCGGCGCGCACCTGCGGGTGCGCGAGCATCAGCTTCAGCAGGTCGTCGGCCAGCGTCTCCTGCAGGTGGATGTGGCCCTGGCGCGCGCGCTCGGTGATCGTGCGGCGGATGAAGTCGTAGTCGAGCACTTCGTGCAGCTGGTCGGTGTGCGGCGTCGACAGCGCGAGCGGCACATACAGCTCGATGTTGACCAGCACGCGCTGCTCGCCGCGCTTCTCGAAGTCGTGCACGCCGATGTTGATCCACACCTCGTAGTTGCGCAGGAACAGGCGCCGGCAGTCGACGAGCAGGGAATCGGGGGTGCGCATGTCAATCTTTCTGTCCCCGCGCGAGGAACATCACGTCGCGCGGCTGGTGTTGCAGGTGCTGGCCGCCGTCGACCATCAGCGTGGTGCCGGTGATCGCCGGTGATTCGAGCAGGAAGCGCACGGCGCGCGCCAGATCGTCGAGCGTCGACGAACGCTGCAGCGGCGTCAAGCGGCGGGCGCGGGCGAATTCCTCGTCGCTCATGGCCCCGGAGACCAGTGTCACGCCCGGCGCCACGCCGCACACGCGCACGCGCGGCGCGAGGGCCTGCGCCAGCATCGTCGTTGCCGCATCGAGCGCGGCCTTGGACAGCGTGTACGAGAAGTAGTCGGGGTTGGGGTTGGCCAGCTTCTGATCGAGCAGGTTGACGACGCAGCCATCGGCTCCGCGCGCGCCGAGGTGGGCGTGCAGCTCGCGCGCCAGCAGCACGGCTGGCGCGGTGTTGGCGCGGAAGTGGCGCTCCATGGAGGCGACGCCGAAGGACTGCACATCGTCGTACTCGAAGACCGACGCGTTGTTGACCAGCGCATCGACGCGGCCGAAGCGCGCGATCACGGCCGGCAGCAGGGACAGGCAGGCCGCTTCGTCGGACAGGTCCGCGGCAAAGGCCTCGGCCCGGGAACCACTGGCCTGCAGCGCGGTGACCGTCTCCTGCGCCTCGGCGGCCGACGCGCGATAGTGCACGGCCACGTCCCAGCCGGTGCGCCC
>VBDL01000133.1 GCA_005884255.1 Betaproteobacteria bacterium
TCCTTGGTGAGCACGTTGCCCTGCACGACGTCGATGCGGTAGGGCGTGATCACGCCGAGGAAGCTGTCGGAGCGTTGCAGCGACTGGCAGCCGCCGAGCGTGGCCAGCGCGGTGAGGGCGGCAAGGGTGAGGATCGGACGGGGCATGGCGAACGCTGAAGGCGGCCAAAAGCTGGCTATCATCGATGGATTCTAGCGGCAGCCCCCGCCGCCCGAATGCCGCCATGACCAACGCCGACGAACTCAAGAGCAGTGGCCTGAAGGCCACGCTGCCGCGCATCAAGATCCTCGAGGTGTTCCAGCGCAGCTCGGTGCGCCACCTGACCGCCGAGGACGTCTACAAGGCATTGCTGACCGAAGGCTCCGACATCGGGCTGGCCACCGTCTACCGCGTGCTGATGCAGTTCGAGCAGGCGGGGCTGCTGGCGCGCAGCCACTTCGAATCGGGCAAGTCGGTGTTCGAGCTCAACGAAGGCCAGCATCACGACCATCTGGTCTGCCTGACCTGCGGCCGCGTCGAGGAGTTCTACGACCCCGAGATCGAGAAACGCCAGCGCGGCATCGCGCATGCGCGCGGCTTCGAGCTGCAGGACCATTCGCTGGCGCTGTACGCCGCCTGTACGAAGAAGGACTGCCCCTACAAGCACCGAACCTAGGGTCAGCTCTCGCCCTGGTCCATCGCCTTCTGGTGGCGCAGGATGAACTCGCGGTAGGTGTCGATGCCGCGCAGTTGCAGGATGGTGTTGCGCACCGCGGCTTCCACCAGCACCGCGAGGTTGCGGCCGGCGTCCACCGCGATGATGGCCTTGCGCACCGCCACGCCGAGGATTTCCTCGTACAGCGGCTCGTAGGGCAGGCGCTCGAACTCGCGCTCCAGCGTTTCCTTGCGCACCAGGTGCACGATCAGCTTCAGGCGCATCTTCCGCCGTACCGCGGTCTCGCCGAAGATCGCCTTGATGTCCAGCAAGCCGATGCCGCGTACCTCGAGCAGGTTCATCAGCAGCTCGGGGCAGCGGCCTTCGAGCGCGGTCTGCGACACGCGGTACAGGTCCACCGCATCGTCGGCCACCAGGCCGTGGCCGCGCGAGATCAGTTCCAGCCCGAGCTCGCTTTTTCCTAAGCCCGACTCGCCGGTGAGCAGCACGCCGAGGCCGAGGATGTCCATGAACACGCCGTGGCGGGTCGTGCGGTCGGCAAACAGCTGGCTGAGGTAGGCGCGCACCACGTCGATCACGTGGCCGGCCGATTCGGCAGTGACGAACAGCGGAATGTCGGCGCGGTCGCACATCGCAACCAGCCGGTCCGGCGGCGTCTTGCCGTCGGCGACGATGATCACCGGCGGCTCCAGCGTGACGATGCGCGAGATGCGCCGCTCCTGTTCGTCGCCGGCGTCCTTGCTGAGGTAGGCGACCTCGCGCGTGCCCACCAGCTGCACGCGGTAGGGGTGGATGTAGTTCAGGTAGCCGACCAGGTCAGCCGCCGACTGCGCATCGCGGATCGCCGCGTCGTCGAAGCGGCGATCGGGGTGCGCGTGGCCCGCGACCCATTCCCAATGCAGGGCCTCGCGGTGTTGCTCGAACAGCGCCTCAGCGCTGATGACGGTCGGTTTCAAGCGACGGTTTCCTCGCCCCCTAGGCGCCGAAGGCGCCGTCCCCCCGAGGGGGAGCCGATGCCTTGGGGCGGCCCGGCGGCATCTCTCATGCCACTGACTTCAGTGGCTCCCAACGATGGATCAGCTCGTGGACCTTGGCCGCTTCCGGTTCGGTCTTCAGCCGCTCGCGCAGTTCGCGGTCGGACAGCAGTTCGGCGATCTCGGAGAGGATTTCCAGGTGGCGCTGCGTGGCCGCCTCGGGCACCAGCAGGAAGATCAAGAGGCTCACCGGCTCGTCGTCCGGCGCATCGAAGGCGATCGGCTGCTGCACGCGCAGCACCGCGGCCAGCGGATTCTTCAGGCCCTTGATGCGGCCGTGCGGGATGGCCACGCCATGGCCGAGGCCGGTGGAGCCCAGGCGCTCGCGGGCAAACAGGTTGTCGGTGATCGTCGCGCGGGCGATCGCGTTCTGGTTCTCGAACAGCAGGCCGGCCTGCTCGAACACGCGCTTTTTGCTGGTCGCTTCCACATTCACCAGCACGTTGCTGGTGGGCAGGATGGCGGCGAGACGGTTCATGAAGCGGTGTCCTCCCGTGCTTACGGCAACGGCCGTGACCGCGGGATCGATGACTGGAGGCGGTAATTATAGGAACACCCCCTTTTGGGGGACATGCCCCCCTCCCGTAAAGCGAGGGGGTGTTGCTCGATCGCCGCAGTGCAGCATGCAGATCGCCCGCTGGTGCGGCTACTTTGCGCCAATTGAAATCCTGGCGTGCTGTAGGGGCGTAGGGGCCGCAAAAAGGCGGCCACGCAGGCCGCCTTGCTTGTGAGCCCGAAGGACCGGGGTGTCGCGCTAAGCGTTGCCATCCAGGCGCTTGGCCGAGGCATGGTGGTGCTCCTGCAGGCGGTCCTTGTGGCGGCACACCTGGCGGTCGAGCTTGTCCATCAGCTGGTCGATCGCCGCGTAAAGGTCTTCATGCGCCTGCTCGACGAAGATGTCGCGGCCGCGCACGTGCAGTGTCACTTCGGCCTTCTGTCGTCGCTCTTTTTCCTTGAGCTTCTCGACGCTCAGCAGCACGTTGATGTCGACCACCTGGTCGAAGTGGCGCGTCACGCGGTCCAGCTTGGTCAGCACGTACTCGCGCAAGGCCGGGGTGACTTCCAGATGGTGTCCGCTGATCGTCAGGTTCATCAGAGCCTCCTTTCACGGGAGTGGGGAAAGACTGCGAGGGGAGAGGGGTGGGGGCGGGGGAAACTGCGGGGAGGAAAGGCGTGTCGAGCGCTTCGGGTAGCGGGGGGACGGCGAGACCAGTTTGCTCCCGAAAACTGACAGTGACAAGCATGGCCTGAGGTATCGAATGGCCCGATGTCACCACGCCTTGCCCAGGCTCACACCGAGGGCATTCGCGGGTCGCGAAGGGCCTTGGCGCGATGCCATAATCCGCCGGTTGCTTCCTCCGGAGAGCCGCTTTGGACCCCAGTCACCCTCGGTGACCGTCCGCTCCCCTCGATAGCCGGCGCCGCCCCAGCGCGCCGGCCGGTCCGGGAGCGAGGCGGTGACCTCGAACCCTCCCCCGGACCTCAAGCGCTCGTGGAGAGCTGCATGCTCAACGTGTTCACGCTGGCCAACGGCCGGCTGTTCCAGGAAGAAATCGAAAGTGCCGCCGGCCTGGCCCATGTGCAGCCGGTGTGGGTCGACCTCGAGTCGCCGACGCCCGAGGAAAAGGGCTGGATCACCGGCCGCTTCGGCCTGACCATCCCCGAGAACATCGTCGACGACGACCTGGAAGAGTCGGCGCGCTTCTACGAGGAAGACAACGGCGAGCTGCACATCCGCTCCGACTTCCTCGTCGAGAGCGGCGAAGAGACCGGTGCCCGCAACGTGCGCGTGGCCTTCATCCTCTACCGCAACGTGCTGTTCTCGATCCACGACGAGGACCTGCCGGTGTTCCGCCTGCTGCGCCTGCGCGCGCGCCGCATCCCGGCGCTGATCGAGGATGCGAAGGACGTGCTGCTCAAGCTCTACGACGCCGACGCCGAGTACTCCGCCGACACGCTCGAAGGCATCTACGACAACCTGGAGAAGGTCAGCGCGCGCGTGCTCAAGCACGAGGTCGACGACCGTGCCGCCGGCGAGGCACTGACGGCGATCGCCCGCGAGGAAGACCTGAACGGCCGCATCCGCCGCAATGTGATGGACACGCGTCGCGCTTTAAGCTTCATGATGCGCAGCCGCCTGCTCAACGCCGAGCAGTTCGAGGAGGCGCGTCAGATCCTGCGCGACATCGACTCGCTCGATTCGCACACCGCGTTTCTCTTCGACAAGATCAACTTCCTGATGGATGCGCTGGTCGGCTTCATCAACATCAACCAGAACAAGATCATCAAGATCTTCTCGGTGGCCAGCGTCGCCTTGCTGCCGCCGACGCTGATCGCCAGCATCTACGGCATGAACTTCAAGGCCATGCCCGAGCTCGACTGGAGCCTCGGCTATCCGTTCGCCATTGCGCTGATGGCAGTGAGCGTGATCACCCCCTTCTGGTACTTCCGCCGCAAGGGCTGGCTATGAACAACTCGCTGCTGAGCTGTGTAATCCCGGCGCGCAACGAGGCGCGTGCGCTGCCGGCGGTGATCGAGCAGGTGGCCCGGACGCTGAACGGCATTGGGCAGCGCTTCGAGATCGTCATCGTCGACGACGGCAGCAGCGACGACACCGTCGCGGTGATCAAGGCGCTGCAGTCGCGCCAGCCGGTGGTGCTGGTCGAGCTGTCGCGCAACTTCGGCAAGGAGGCCGCGCTGATGGCGGGCCTGGCGCATGCGCGCGGCGATGCCATCGTGATGCTCGATGCCGACGGCCAACACCCGGTGGCGATGCTGCCCGACATGCTCCAGCACTGGCGGCAAGGTGCGGAGCAGGTGGTGGCCGTGCAGAGCGAGCGCGTCAACACCACGCTGAGCTACAAGCTGTCGGTGCAGCTGTTCTACAAGCTGATCAACCGCGGCGCGCGTTTCGAGCTGCCGGCACACGCCGGCGACTTCCGCCTGATCGACCGCAAGGTGGTCGACACCTTGCTCGCGCTGCCCGAGCGCACGCGCTTCATGAAGGGGTTGTATGCGTGGGCGGGGTTTCGCACGGTGCTGCTGCCCTACCAGCCCGACCCGCGCATCGCCGGGCACTCGCAATTCACATCGAGCAGCCTGCGCCGCCTGGCGCTCGATGGGCTGACCAGCTTCTCCGACCTGCCGCTGCGCGCGATGAGCTGGATCGGTTTCGGCTTCGCGTCGTTCGCGGTAGCGATGGCCGCCTGGTTCGTCATCGAGTACTACGTGATCGGCGTCGACGTGCCCGGCTGGACCACGGTGGTGGTGCTGGTCTCGCTGCTGTCGGGCATCCAGCTCGTCTGCCTGGGCATCCTCGGCGCCTACGTGTCGCGCATCTTCCAGGAATCGAAGCAGCGGCCGCTGTATGTGGTGCGCGAGGTGGCGCGGCCGGTCGATGAGCTCTGAGCTTGCTGTTCCGTCGCAGGCGCTGCGCTTCGTCGTGGTCGGCGCGCTGGCCGCGACCACGCACTGGCTGACGGCGATGCTGGCAATGCAGTGGATCGTGCCGTTGGTGGCCAACATCGTTGGCTTCTGCTGTGCGTTCCCCGTCAGCTTCGCCGGGCACTTCCACTGGTCTTTCCGCGGCCATGGCGCGCTGTGGCTGCACGCGCTGCCGCGCTTTGCGGCCGTCGCGCTATCTTCGTTCGCCGGCAACGAGCTACTCTATGCCGCGCTGCTTGCATGGACGCCGTGGCACCCCGGCGTGTCGCTGTTCATTACGCTGCTCGTCGTCGCTGCATCGACCTTCGCGCTCAGCCGCGGCTGGGCCTTCGTGAAGCGCCACTAAGGCTTGCAGCCTGACGAGCGCTCGACGAGATAGGCGTCGGCATTGCGCGTCGTCAGGCGCGGCGCCTGGCCGAGCCACTGCGACGTCTGCACACGGTCTCCCGCCGGCGCGATCAGCCACGTGCGCGGCGCCGCGCAGCGCAGCGCGGGCCACTGCGCCGGCGTGCGCAGCACGCGCGCCGCGCGCGCGGCGTCGAAGCGGCCGGCGTCGGCCAGCTCGCGCTCCCAACCATCACCGCGCACCGCCTCGGGCTGGTCCCAGTCGAGCAACACCGGCACGTCGGCGGTGTGGCCGAGCAGCAGCGCCAGATCGAAGAAGTAGGCGTGGCGGTAGACCAGCGCATCGCCGTCGCGCCACTGCTCGCGCAGCTGCGTGACCAGCGCGCCGTTGCCCTTGCGATCGAGCTGCGCGACCGCGCCCGCCGTGATCACGCTCGCGAGCAGCCCGAGCAGCGCCAGTGCCGTCGGCAATGTGCGCCAGCGGCCGGGCGCCTGCGCCACCCGCGCGGCGGCGCTGCCGGCCAGCAGCGCCAGCGCCGGCACGGCCGGGAAGATGTAGCCCACCAGCTTCGAGGCCGGCAGCGAGAAGAACAGCGTGATCAGCAGCAGCCAGACCACGGCCAGCCGTTCCAGCGACGCCGTGCGATCGGCCGCCGGCGCCCGCAATGCGCGGCCGCTGCGCGCCAGCGCCACCAGCCGCGCCACGCACCATGGCGACCACGGCAGCGCGAGCAGCAACAGCACGACCGGGAAGAACCAGCCGGGCAGCATGTTGTTGAAGCCCACCGTGGTGTAGCGCTGGAAGTGCTGCACGATGATGAAGTAGTGCGCGAAGCCCGGATGGCGCGCCTCGACGGCCACGAACCACGGTACCGTGAGCACGAAGAACAGCGCCCAACCGGGTAGCCACAGCAGGCGCAGCCAGCCGGCGAAACGGCGCTCCCACGCCAGCCACAGCGCGAGCACGGCGAGCGGCAGCACCACGCCGATCAGGCCCTTGGCCAGCACGCCGAGCGCCAATGCCGCGAAGCCCAGCCAGCGTGCCGCGCGCTGCTGCGGCTCGAACTCGTGGATCGCCAGCGCGCAAATGGCCAGCGTGATGCAGCCGGCGACCAGCATGTCCAAGTTCGCGTACTGCGCGCCGAGGAACCACAGCGGCTGCGCGACC
>VBDL01000134.1:0-4817 GCA_005884255.1 Betaproteobacteria bacterium
ACCTTGAGCGACTGCTCGAGGCTGTCTGCTCAATGCGTCCGAACGACTCGAAGGCGACCTCCGACCTGAGCGGAAGCGGGCATTCGTAGGGTGGGCTTCAGCCCACCGTTCGGCGCGCATCGCGACAAGCGGCGAAGGACGCGCGAACAACCCGCTGCCGTCTGCAGTACGCCGTCCGCAGATGGCACTGGACGGCCAATTCCAGTCAGTCGCGACGGTCCGCTCTCGAGGTGACCCCTCCGCACCGTTCCCTTTGCCGTGGAACGCACTGAACAAGTTCACGAGCGGCCGCGCTCGTCCTCGATCAGTTCAGCGTAGTTGAACATGGGAAGGGGTGGCGGCAGCTTGAGCTTCTCGGCGGCGGACATGCGGATCTGATATGAGAAGCGCTTGAGCGTTTCGACTGGAATTGAACTGGGCGCCTGCCGGTGGACCAGGATTTGCTCGGCCTTGTGTGCGGTGAACTGTCCAATGCTGTAGTAGCGGCCCACCAGACCGGAAAGCGCACCGGCCTGCATCAGCTGCTCGGTAGATGCAAAGGTGGGCAAGCCCAACTCCATCGCAGCGGGAATGATCACGTCCTGGGCGATCGTTCCGAGAAAGCTGTCCGGTGGCAGGTACAGCCACTGAGCGCCGCCCGCCTTCAGTTCGCGCACCAAATCCCGTGCACCTTCGGCCGTGACCTTGCGTGCAGTGTCCAACCTGAACGTGCGTTCGACCGTCGTGAACCTGCGTGTATGACCCAACTTGCGGATCTCTTCGACCACGACGACCGAGTTCCTTTCGGTCGGCGTGTAAAGCACGCCCAGCGACTGGAACGGGCGGTAGGCGGACATGGCCAGTATCTGGGCCTCGGTGGAGGCGACGTGCGCCACACCGGTCACGTTGCGCAGGGACGACTTCGTGTCCGGCACGATCTTGGCCAACACCGGTGATGCCACCATGGTGAAAACCACGGGGATGTCGTTGATGAACGCGCTGCGGTCGACCTCGTCCTGCGCCCCGATGATTCCCAACGTCACCGACGTGCCCCATGTGTAGACCAGGTCGGGGCGCGTGGCGCGGATTTCCTGGATGAAGGCGCCGAGCCGGGTCGCATCGCGGTTGAGGTCACGATAGACGATCTGCACTGGAATCTTGCGCGAAGCGAAGTACTCTTCGAAGCCCTTCTCGACGTCTGTCATACCTCGGAAAGTGACCGCGTAGATGCGAAACGGCCGCAACGCGGCGCGCTCCGGCGCCTTCGCCCAGGAAGCGGCCGAAAGCATGCCGGCCGCGCTCGCCGCAAGCAATCCGCGTCGAGATATGCCTGTGTGGTTCATGAGTGATTCCCTTGTCGCGCGGCGACCATCGCGACGCTGCGCGCGCGACTGGTCGAAAGGAGGAAAGCGGCACCACTGAGGACTGCCAAGGCTCCGATGGCCACGAAGCTCACCCGGTAGCCGAAGTTCAGTACCAGGACGCCGGCAAGGATAGGCCCCAGTGCGTTGCCGATGCGTTCGAGCAGTCGATAGACGCCGTAGACCGCCGACTCTCCCATCTTGGCGACCTCGCTCGCGCAATGTTCGCTAACGAGCGCACTTTGTGCAGAGATCGACAGCGACTGCCCCAGCCCGATCAGCACGATCGACGCGAACACCCAGAGTGTGCCGCCGCCGGCCAGCAAGAGCGCGCCGCCCAACCCGGAGACCACCAGACCGCCGCCGACGAGCCACTCCATGCGTTCGCGCGAACTGGCCAGTGCGGCAGAAAGCGGTGCCATCACGACCATCACCACCGCGTAACTCATGAGCAAGCGACCGGTGACGGCCTGTGAACCGCCGATGGAGAGTATGTACAACGGCACAAGATAGAAGCAGATGCCGGTGAGGACGATCTTCGCGGGCATGGCCGCCAGGCTCGTAACTGCCATGAACCGGCCGTTGACCAGCAGCGCGCCGATCTCGCGCAGACGCGGCGCACGGGTGGCCGGCCGATTCGGATCGAGGGCCCGCTGGTCGGGGAGATGTCGCATGGCGACGATGGATCCCAGCGCAAGCAGTGCCGAGACGCCGAAGGTCATCCGCTCGCCGATGTTGTCGGCCAAGATGCCCCCGATCGACGGTCCGCACACGGTGGCCACCATGATCGCACCGACGAAGACGGCGAAGTTGCGTGCACGGTTGCTGGCCGAGGCGTGTTCGAGGACGTAGCCCTGGCCGGCGACGAAGACCATTGCATAACCCACGGCGCACAGCGAGCGCCAGACGAGCAGATCCAGCACGGTGGTCGCGAACGCAGTGGCGATGAAGCCGAGCGTGGCGATGCCCGCGCCCATGAGCATCGCGCGTCGGTGGCCGACCCGCTCGCTGTACGCGCCGAGGTGTGGCTGCGCAAATGCGACGATCAACATGAACAGTGAAATCGGCAGACCCACGGCGATCTCGGGGGACAGCCATGGAATCGGCACCAGCAAGCTCTTGACGTAGGTAGGAAGGAACGAACGAGTGAGCTCCTCGGCAAGAATGAACACGAACAGCGGCGCGCGAACCTTGCTGATCTGGTTGTTGTCGCTGCGCGCAGCGTCCGCCTCGTTGCCAAAGCGATAGCGCTGGCTCAATTTCTGCAGGCCCAGGTTGGCGGCGCCGATGGCCGGCGGGCGTTCGTGCGCCGGGTAGCGCCGGCCGGCTTCGATCTCGCGCGTGAGTGCCTCGAATGCGACATTGACGCGCGCGAGTACCGCCTCGAGCATCCCGGTGACCGCGCCAAAGTCGGACCCGGCGCTGCTGCACCGGGTTCTCGTGGAGAAATCGCCTTCGATGCCGCGATCGATGGTATTGCCGAGCGACTTCAGCGAACTCTCCAGCCGCTCGCCGGCCATGAAATGCAAGAGCTCGATTGTGAAGAACAGTGCGACGACGAGAACGACGAGCATGTCGTAGGTCATGCCCAGGACGATGCTGTCCACGAATCGCACGTCCACCCCGATGTGCAGCATCCCGAGTGGCCCTTGCGCTGAAATGATGGGCAGCGAGACGATGTATTGGTCGCTGACGCAAACCGCCGGCGGTACGATGTCGGGCTTCGATAGGGCGGACAGCACCGAAGGCTTTTGAAAGTACGCAGCGGCGCCGACGGGCGCATCGAAGCGCTGATGCAGTACCGCGCCATGCGTGTCGGTGACGGCGAAGTAGGCGATCTCCGGAACCTCGTGCTTGATCTCGTCGAACTTCTGGTCGATGCCGTGCAGCTCGCCGAATTTGATGCGGTGGCCCACGGCGTTCAGCACGAGTGACCGCACCGACGCGCCGATCGTGGCGACTTTCTTGGACATCTCCGGCGCCAGAGCGCGCTCGAAGACGCGGTGCGACATGACCACACTGGCGCCCAGTGCGAGGACGACCACCAGCATCACGACGCCGGCCAGCCGCAAGTAGATGCCCCGAAGGTACGACTGGCTCATCGTGTGGTCCCCCGTGCAAGGTGGCCGCGCACGGCATTGATCTGCGACTCGGCGCTGTGGACGTTTGCGAAGAAGCGGCCGAGGGCGAGTCCGAAGGGACCCTTTCGAACCTCGGCGGGCAAGGGCGTGGACCCGACCCATGGAAGCGTGGCTTCAATGGCCCGGACCTGTCGGGCGAGCCTGTTCATGACGGCGATCAACGCCAACGACGCAAGCGTCGCTGCGACCGCGAACACGCCCATGGCGACCCACACCAGCTCCCACGCCACCGCGGCCTGCGTCTGCCGGATGCGGTCGCTGGTCAGGCCGAAGTTGTTTTCGATCGAGACGCCGACAGCCGAGTCGGAGCCGTCCCTGACGAACCAGTCGGCCAAGCCGGCACGGCGAGCACTCGCGAGCCAGGACGCGGGCATCTCGCGCGCAGCGCGCAGGCGGTCGGTGCTGTAGAGCGGGTGGCCTTCGGTATCGAAGACTTCGATGCTGAGAATGAGGTCGTCGTTCGCGCGTTCACGCTCCATCGTGGCTGGCAGCGCATCAAGGCTCGAGAATTGCAGCCCGAGCGAAAGTGACTGCTGGATGCTGTTTTCGACGGTGTGGCCGATAACAAGCAGGCGCTCCGTGACGATGCCTTCGGCGGTGCTGCGGTACTTGAAGAAGTTCAGCAATCCCGCCATCCCGACCGCGAAGAAACACACCATCGCGGCGATCAAAACCATTCGTCGTTTCGTCGAATCCATCTCGTGGGCTCCAGAGCAGCGAGCTCCATCAGGGAAGCGGCTGGCCCCCCAGTTATCGGCGAGAGCGGCTGCAAGCTGAAATCGAACTTGGCGCGCGATTCCAAAATAAAGAGCTCCATAAGCATCGGTTTGTTGCCGAAGAAGCGGGGTCCGACGAGCGCGGGGCACAAGCACCAGCGTCGTTCCCGCTCAGAAAGGGGCAGTGTGTGAACTTCAATTCGGTGTCCAGTAGCCACGCCGTGTGGCCCAAGTGCAAGCGGGTTGTAGCCGCCGAGGGGGGCAGATGAGCTCTTCCCTGAAGTCCCTACCCCGCGATGAAGCAGCGGGCGACACCGTTCCGGGCGCCTGGCCCGATCTGGCGTGGGAGCCGCCCGTCCCCGGGCGCCGCCGCGTCCTCAGCAGCTGGAAGGAGTACATGGCGCGCGCCAGTCAGGTGGTCGGGCGCTTCCATGGGGAGTTCCGGATCGGACACTTCGACTACGTGCATCCGACACGTCTCCAAAGCGGAACGCCCCGCCGGCTGCAGCTCCCGTACTCCGTCCCGGTGTCCTATGCGGATTGGGGCCCTGAAGACGCTCCCGTGCTGGTGTGCTGCGGCGGGGTGGCCAGCGTGGCGATGCGTTTCAACTATCTCGCCT
>VBDL01000134.1:4896-11424 GCA_005884255.1 Betaproteobacteria bacterium
CAGATCGTCATGCACCTGGGTGGCAGGCCGGTCACCGTGCTCGGCTCGTCGCTTGGCGGCAGTGCGGCCATTGAGATGACCGCCCGGTACCCCAAGCTGGTCAAGCGGCTGATCCTCAACGATATCGGCCCGCACATCCCCTTGCGGCGGCGACAGCGGCGCGCTGACGCGCTCGCTCGCCACTACGTCTTCCGCGAACCATCCGACCTGTTGCGTCGAGTGGGAGCGTCGCAGAAGAACGATGGCCCTGTCAGCGACGACATTCGCTTCAACCTGAATTTCCACCAGACTCGATGGTCCGACGAGGACGGGGGCCGCATCTACCGTCACGACGTGCGTGCGATGCAGGCCTATCGCCGCGACGCCCGGCGAAGCCTGCTGCAGTGGGATCTGTGGCAGGGGGTGCGCTGCCCGATCCTGTTGATTCACGGACTTCAGTCGGATGCGTTGTTGCCGCCAACCATTCGCCGCATGTCGACGGGCAAGGACATCACGCTGATGAGACTGCCGGACACCGGCCATGCGCCGCTGCTCGCTGACCGCAACCAGATCTGGTTCATCCGCGACTGGCTGCTCGGAAACGGCAACGCCGCAGGGGAGTGGACGGTGCTGCACGCACCGCCGCGCGAACGACATCCGGGTTTGCCGATACGTTTTGCCCCCATCACCGCGCTGTAAGGTCGACGATGTTGTCCACTTCGATGCGACCAACTCCCGAGCCACGGCGCCTGGCCTTCGTGCGCCACGGCGCCACCGCTCCCAACTTGGCCGAACTCAGATGCGGGGGCGATCTCGACGTGCCGCTGACCGACATCGGCCGCAGCCAAGCGCTGGCGGCGGCGGGCCGGATGGCCGAGCTCGATCCCGGCATCGGATTGATCGTCACCAGCGACCTGCAGCGCACCCGGGAGACTGCCGCCATCATTGCGCGGGCGCTCGGCGGGATGGACATCGCCGTCGAGCCCGGCTTCGCCGAGCGCCGACTCGGTGCGTGGAACCTCCTGCCCGTTGCCCAGACGGAAACGAGGCTGCGCAACGGACAAACGCCGCCCGGCGGCGAATCGGGCCTCGAATTCATCCGACGCATTCATACGGCCCTGCCCACCTTGCTGCCGCACCTTGTCCGGCGGCCCTTGCTCGTGGCGAGCAAGGGTGTGGCTCGCGCGCTGGGCGAGATACTGGGTCAGCCCGCAGGCGCCAGCCTCTCGAACGGCGAGCTCTCCCATTTCGATCTCACTCACTTCGGCCCACTTCCAATCGAAGGCTGCCGGCCATGACATCGACTTCCCGGCTCCCACCCGTGCTGGCGTGGACAGCGGCCCTTCTCACCATGGTGACGCTTGCCGCACTGGTCAACGACCTCATCGGACGCCCGCTGCCCGGCGCGCTGCTCAGCCTCCCGGCGGCAATGGGTGCGCTGGTGCTGATGCGCGGCGTTACCCGCCGCCGCTGCGTCGTCGACCCGGAGTTGATGTCTGCACGCGAAGTGCCCGTGTCGCCTGAGGCTTACCCGACATCGTCGCCACTCCCGTTCATGCACGCCCGCATCGATGCGACGGGTCAGTGCCGCTTCGCCAGCGAGCCGCTGGCGGACTGGCTCGGCGTGGCGTGCGAGACGATGACGGGGCAGGCGATTGCCGATGCATTCGGGCCCGCGAACCGGGCACAGGTCGCCGAGGAGGTCGCAGCGGCGCTGAAGGGCCGCACGCGGCGCGTGTCGTGCGCTTTCGTAACGCCGGAACGGGAGCAGACGCTCCTCGTCGAGCTGATCCCCGAGGTGCAAGCCGACGGGTCGGTGACAGGTTGCCAATTGGTCGCCCTCGACCTGTCGAACGAGCAGCGAGTGCTCGACAACGTAGCGCGTTCAGAACGACGCCTGCGCATCATCATGAATCACATCCCGGTGACGGTGTCGTACATCGATGCCGAGTACCGCTACCGCTACATCAACCGCGCGCAGGAGCAGTGGCTCGGCAAGTCCGACGAAGAAGTGGCGGGCCGCGAAGTGCGTGGGCTTGTCGGAGATGAGGTCTGGGCGAACATCGAGCCGAATCTGCGCGCCGCACTGGCGGGCAACGAGGTGCCCCTGGAGCGCGAGCGCAGGGACCCGAAGGGAAACCTGATCTGGCATTCGGGGCGGCATGCGCCGGACATCAACGACGATGGCGAGGTGGTCGGCGTCTACACCGTCTTCTTCGATACGACCAAACGCGCGCAGGCCGAGCTGGCCTTGCGCAGCAGCGAGCAGGACCTGCGTTCAGCCAAGGAGTTGGCCGAGGCGGCAAGCAAGGCCAAGTCGGAGTTTCTGGCGAACATGAGCCACGAGATCCGCACACCGATGAACGGCGTGCTCGGCCTGACCGAAATGCTTCTCGAAACGTCGATGGATTCGCAGCAGCGATCGTTCGTCGAGACGGTGCGCAACTCCGGCGAATCGCTGCTTTCGATCATCAACGACATCCTGGACTTCTCGAAGATCGAGGCCGGCAAGCTCGAGACCGAGTCGCTGGATTTCGACCTGTTCCAAGCTGTCGAGGACGTGGTCCAGTTGCTCGCGCCGCGCGCTCACGCCAAGCGGATCGAGCTGGCCTGTCGCATCGACGACCGGCTGCCCGCGGCGGTGCGCGGCGACCCCTATCGGCTTCGCCAGGTGCTGACCAATCTCCTGGGCAACGCGTTGAAGTTCACCGACGCGGGCGAGGTCGTTGTCGAGGCGAGCCTCACGGATGAGGGTCAGATGCACTTCTCGGTGCGCGACACCGGAGCGGGCATCGCCGAGAATGTACGTCAGCGGCTTTTCACGCCGTTCGCCCAGGCCGACGGCTCGACCACCCGGCGCTTCGGAGGCACGGGACTCGGCCTGGCCATCTCCCGCCACCTGGTCGAACTGATGGGCGGCTCGATCGGCGTCACGAGCGTCGAAGGCCAAGGCTCGACCTTCTGGTTCACGTTGCCGCTGCAGGAGGCGTCCAGCCTGCCGGCGGTGCCGCACCCGGGTGGGCTCGCAGGGCGACGCACGTTGGTGGTCGACGACAACGCGACCAATCGCGAGATTCTCGGGCACCACGTTGCCGCTGGCGGCATGCGCGGGGACACGGCATCCAACGCGATGCAGGCACTCGAGCGCCTGCATGACGCCGCGCGCGCAGGCGATCCCTTCGAACTGGCCATCATCGACATGAAGATGCCCGGGATGGACGGCATCCAGCTCGCCACCGCGATCCGCGCCGACGCGGCCTTGAACGATCTGCGGCTGGTGCTGGTAACCTCGTTGCACTCGATCGACGAGATGGGGCGAGCGCGCGAGATCGGGTTCGGCGCCTACCTCTCGAAGCCCGTACGGCGGCAGGAGCTGTACCGTGCTTTGGCGCAAGCGAGCGGCGGCCTGCAGTCCCGCGACGCGCCGCTTCAGGGCAAGGCGCCGGTGGCGCAGATGTCTGCCAAGGTGCTGATGGCCGAGGACAATGGCGTCAATCAGTTCGTGGCGCGCAACATGCTCAAGTCGCTCGGTTGCGAGGTCGACATCGTTGCCAACGGTCGCGACGCCGTGCTCGGAGTGCAACGCGGCGGCTATGACATCGTGCTCATGGACTGCCAGATGCCCGAGATGGACGGGTACGCTGCCAGCCGCGCGATCCGCGAGTGGGAGAGCACGCTGGTCCTGCCGCATCGCATTCCGATCGTTGCGCTGACGGCCAATGCGCTGGTCGGCGATGCTGAAGACTGCCTCGCGGCCGGCATGGACGACCATCTGGCCAAGCCATACACGCGTCGCCAGCTCGGCTCGGTCATGGCGCGCTGGTTGCCGGCCCACCTGGTGGACAAGACCTGCACCGCACCGGCACCCCTGGAGGCGATCTCGTCCGAGCCGACGGCCCAGCTCGGCGAGACCCTGCTCGACCAGACTGCGCTCGATAACATTCGCGAGCTCGATGACGGCGCCGGCGAGTCTTTGCTCGACGAGGTGATCGGGATCTTTCTCGATGAAGCGCCGCTGCACCTCGCGCGGCTGCATGCCGGCGTCGCACGCAGCGACACAGAGGAGCTCGGCAGAGTGGCGCACGCCTTCAAGTCCGCGAGCTGCAACCTGGGGGCGAACCAACTCGGCCGCTTGTGCCGCGATCTCGAGCGCCGAGGCAAGGCCGGCGAGCTCGAGGGTGCGGCGGACCTGGTGGACGCGATCGACGGCCATTTTCAGAAGATTCGGCCGCTGCTCCTGGCTGAAATGAGGGAGTCGGCATGAACCACTGCAGTCGCATCCTGGTGGTCGACGACGACGCGGGCGGGCGTCGCCTCACGCGTGCCACGCTGACCAAGGCGGGCTTCCACGTCATCGAGGCGGCCGACGGCCAGCAGGCGCTCGATGCGATGTGCAGCGAGTTGCCCGACCTGGTTCTCATGGACGTGAGCATGCCGGTGATGGACGGATTCACCGCCTGCGCCGAACTGCGACGGCTGCCCGGCGGTGGCCGCGTCCCGGTGGTGATGATGACCGGCCTCGAAGACGTGCAGTCGATCGACCGCGCATTCGAAGCCGGCGCGACCGACTTCATCACCAAGCCGATCAACTGGACCATCCTTGCGCATCGGGTGCGCTACATGCTGCGGGCCAGCGCCGCGATCAATGACCTGAACCAGAATCAGCGACGCCTTTCCAACGCGCAGCGCATCGGCGTGATGGGCGACTGGGAATGGGACGTGCGACACGATCACATCATCCCGTCGGAGCAGGCGTGGCGCATCTTCGGCCGCGACCCGGCGACGGGCACGATCGGATTCGATGGCTTCATGTCCACTGCCCATCCGGAAGACCTCGATCGCCTGCGGCTCGCGTTCGAGCGCGCGATCGATGGCGGTGATGCTTTCGCGATCGATCACCGCATCGCCCATCGCGACGGGACGCTGCGCCACGTTCACCAACAGGTCGAAGTGATCGAGCGCGACGCGGCAGGCCGCGCCCTACGCCTCGCGGGAGCTGTGCACGACATCACGCGACACAAGGATGCCGAAGAGCAGATCCGCATGCTCGCCTACTACGACCCGCTCACCGGGCTGCCGAACAGGCTACTGTTCACCGAACAGCTCAAGAGGGCCATCGCGCTCGCCGAACAAGACCAGCGAAAAATCGCCATCATGTTCGTCGACCTCGACAACTTCAAGCGCGTCAACGACACACTCGGCCACGGTGCGGGCGACGAACTGCTGCGTGCCGTGAGCGCGCGCCTTGCCGGTCTGCTGCGCGTTCGCGACTCGGTCGCCCGGCACGCTACCGAGGTGGACGACAGCAGCATCGCGAGGTTGGGGGGCGATGAGTTCATCGTGTTGCTCAGCGACCTCAAGCGCAGCGCCGATGCTGCCAGCGTCGCCCGCCGCCTCGTCGCGGCGCTGGCGGAGCCGATCTTGATCCAACACAAGGAGATTTTCGTCGGGGGCAGTCTGGGGGTGGCGATCTATCCGGACGACGGCACCGACGCGGACACGTTGCTGATGAACGCCGACACCGCGATGTACCGTGCCAAGGAGGCCGGTCGCGGCAGGTTCCAGTTTTACAACCGTTCGATGAACGAGCGCGCGCTCGACCGGCTCATGATGGAGTCGATGCTGCGCCGCGCCCTCGAGCGTGACGAGTTCGTGCTGCACTTCCAGCCGCGAGTCGACGTCAGGAGCGGCATGATCGTGGGCGCCGAAGCGCTGATTCGATGGATGCATCCGGAGCGCGGCCTGATCCTGCCTGGCGAGTTCATCCCACTGGTCGAAGACAGCGGCTTGGTCATTCGACTCGGCGAATGGGTCATCGACGCTGCATGCCGTCAGAACGCTGCCTGGCACGCCGCCGGTCTGCCCGTCATTCCGGTGGCGGTCAACCTCGCTTCGACTCACCTGCGCGAGCGGGGTCTGCCGGACCTGGTGGCACGCGCAATTAGGCGGCATGCGCTGCCGGCAAGCGGGCTCGAGATCGAGGTCACCGAGTCGATCCTGCTCGTCGAGCCGGAGCTCAGCCTGGAGATCGCCACCCGACTCGAATCGATGGGCGTGCGGTTGTCGATCGACGACTTCGGTACCGGCTATTCGTCGCTGAGCTACCTGAAGCGGTTGCCGATCAACTCGTTGAAGATCGACCGGTCTTTCGTGCGAGATCTGGCCACCGATCCCGACGATGCTGCCATCATCACCGCCATCATTGCGATGGCGCATGGCTTGAAGCTCAAGGTCGTGGCCGAAGGGGTGGAAACTCAGGCACAGCTCGCGTTCTTGCGCGCCCGAGGCTGCGACGAATATCAAGGGTTTCTGATGAGCCGGCCGCTGGAGGGACCAGCGTTCGCTCGGCTCTTTGAAGACAGGCGACACGGCAGTCTTTCGCTGTCGGCGGTCTAGAGTAGAGAGTGGTTTCGTGTGAAAGTGACTGCTACAGGTAGGCTTGCGCAACCTGCGAAAGACGCCGAACGCCAACGGACAGTCGCTCATAGCGTTGGCAATGGCCGAACGACTGCATTCCGCCGCTTTGTTCGGTCGTTCCTAGGTCGGGTT
>VBDL01000135.1 GCA_005884255.1 Betaproteobacteria bacterium
CCTGCTTGTGCTTGTAGCGCCAGAACTCCTTGCCGGTGGCGGCATCGACGGCGTAGAGCTCGTTGTACGAGGTGGTCACGTACATCACGCCGTCGACGACGATGGGCGCCGTCTCCATCGATTCGAGCACCTGGGTCTGGAAGATGAAGGCCGGCTTGAGCTTGGCGACATTCCCCGTGTTGATCTGCGAGGCCGGGTAGAAGCGCGTCTGCGCGTAGTTGCCGTTGGAGTGCAGGAAGTTCGTGCCGTCCTTGTCTGCTGCGTCGAGCCTGGCCTGGGGCACCGAGATATTGCGCGGCACGGGGCCGCCGCTGGTGGGCGGCGCGCCGCCTGCGATCTCGGGCTGCGCGTGGGCAGCGAACGCCATGGCCATCAGCGCGCCGGCCGTGCCGCACGCGCGCAGGCACCGCGACAGGCGCGGCACTGAATTCATGCGATCCATACAAGTCTCCTCGTTGATCCATTGCTTGGAAGTACCGCCGCGCTCGGGTGAGCACGGGGGAAGGCAACGTGGAGGGCTCGGCGGGGCGCAATCCGCAGGGACTGCACGGCTGCGACAGGGTCGGGTCGCGCGTTTCCTCGGTGGCGAGGATAGCCCTTTAGTGCTCAGATGCAAGGCCTTCGACGACTCACGGCGAGGCCACACATGAGCGACATCCAGGGCATCTCGTTCACCTGGCGTTGCGCGGCCGCAGCGGCCACGGCGCTGTGCCTCTGGATGGGGGCAGGGCCCGCGGCGGCGCAGGCGCCCAGCCATCCGGCCGTGAATGCCCAGCTGCTGGTCGGCGCGCGACAGGCCGACCTCGCGCTGGTGGAGCGCTCGCTCGCGCAGGGCGCCGCGCCGAATTCGCGCAATCGCCTGGGCAAGACGCCGCTGCTCATAGTCTCGGAGAAAGGGCAGATGGCCATCGCAGAGCAGCTGCTGAAGGCCGGAGCCGATGTGAACCTGGCGTCGCTCGAAGGGGTCACGCCGCTGATGGCGGCGTGCTATGGCGGCCACACCGCGCTCGTGCAGCGGCTGCTCCAGGCCGGCGCGCGCAGCGAAGCGACCGACCGCATGAACAAGCCGGCGATCGTCTACGCCGCCGGGCAAGGCCACGCCGGCGTGCTCGACGCGCTGATCGCCGGCGGCGTCGACGTCAACGCGCCGCACGAGCACGGGCTCACGGCCTTGATGTGGGCCGCCGGCCAGGGGCAGGTCGATGCGGTGCGCCTGCTGCTGCAGCGCGGCGCGCGCACCGATGCGCGCGACGATCGCGGCATGACCTCGCTCGACATCGCGCGACAGGCGGGCCACGCTTCCGTGGCCGCGCTGCTCGAGCATTGAAGCGCGGCTTCGCGACGCACCGCCGCCGGCCGCCGATGAGCTCGCGCCCGTTGTCCCTCGCGGCGCTGTGCTGGCTCGGGCTGCACGCCGGCCTGTGTGCGGCGCAGTCGCCGGACGATGCGCCGGCGCAGCGCGTGGTCGTCAGCGGCGCGGCCAGTGAGCGCGCGCTGCGCTGGCGCGCGTGCCGGGCCTGGTCGTCAACAACCGCAACAACTACGCGCAGGACCTGCAGATGTCGTCGCGCGGCTTCGGCGCGCGTGCGGCGTTCGGGGTGCGCGGGCTGCGGCTATACACCGACGGCATCCCCGCGACCATGCCCGACGGCCAGGGCCAGGTCACGCACTTCGACCTGGCCGGCGCGCAGCGCATCGAGGTCTTGCGCGGGCCGTTCTCGGCGCTGTACGGCAACAGCTCGGGGGGCGTGGTCGCGCTGTTCAGCGCGCCGGTGCGCGAGGCGCGCGGCGAGCTCGACGCCGATGTCGGCAGCTTCGGCCTGCACCAGCTGCGCGTGCTCGCCGGCACGCCGCTCGGGCGCGGCTTGGATCTGCAACTGGGCGCGTCGGCCATGGAGATAGAAGGCTTCCGCCCGCACAGCGCGGCGCGCCGCACGCTGGGCAACGTGCGGCTGAACTGGCAGGGCGACGCCGACCGCGTGCTGCTGCTGGTCAACGACATCAACCAGCCGGCACAGGACCCGCTGGGCCTGACGCGTGCGCAATTCGCTGCCGACCCCGACCAGACCACGCCGCAGGCCACGCAATTCGACACGCGCAAGACGGCGCGGCAGACGCAGGCGGGCACGCGCTGGCAGCACCGCTTCGATGGCGCGGGCCCCCTGAACGACAGTGCGCTGATGGTTTACCGGGGCACGCGCGCGGTGACCCAATGGCAGGCCATCACGCCGGCCGCGCAGGGCAGCCCGCGCAGCGGCGGCGGCGTGGTCGACTTCGACCGCCGCTACGGCGGCGGCGACGCACGGTTGAACTGGCGCTGGGACGCGCTGGAGCTGGTCACGGGCGTGGCCCTCGAGACGCAGACGGACGATCGCCGCGGCTACGAGAACTTCATCGGCTCGGGCAGCACGCAGCAGCTCGGCGTGACCGGCGCGCTGCGCCGCGACGAGCGCAACAGCGCGACCACGCGCGAGGCCTATGCGCAGATCGAAGCGCCGTTGGTCGGTGCGATCAGCGCGATCGCCGGCCTGCGCAGCGGCCGCGTGTCGCTGTCCACGCGCGACGCCTTCCTGAGCAACGGCGACGACTCCGGCGACCTGCGCTTCTCGTACACCAACCCCGTGCTGGGCGTGCGCTGGAAGCTGTCGCCGGCGCTGATGCTGCACGCCAGCGCGGCACGCGGCTTCGAGTCGCCGACGCTCAACGAACTGGCCTACCGGCCCGACGCGCAAGCCGGCTTCAACAGCGCCTTGCGCCCGCAAAAGAGCGAGCAGTTCGAGCTGGGCGCGAAGTGGCGCGTTGGCGACATCGATCTCGACGCCGTGCTGTTCCATGCCGACACGCGCGACGAGATCGGCGTGCAGACCAACACCGGCGGCCGCGCGACCTACCAGAACGTGGGCCGCACGCGGCGCGACGGCGCCGAGGCGTCGCTGGCCTGGCGCCTGAGCGGCGTGCTGCGCATGCAGCTCGCGCTGGCGACGCTGGATGCGCGCTACCGCGACGGCTTCCTCACCTGCACCGCGACGCCCTGCGCGGCGGCCAACGTGCCGGTGCCCGCCGGCAACCGCATCGCCGGCACGCAGCCCGCCAGCGCCTATGCCGAGCTGGCGTGGAAGCCCTGGGCGCCGCTGCCGAGCGAGGCGGCGCTCGAGCTGCGCGGCCTCGGGCGCACCGCGGTCAACGATGTCAATAGCGAGTTCGCGGCCGGCTATGGCGTCGTCAACCTGCGCTTCACGCATGCCTGGTCGCTGGGTGTGTCCAGGCTCGAGCTGCTGGCGCGGCTGGACAACCTGGCGGACCGCCGCTACGCAGGCAGCGTGATCGTCAACGACAGCAACGGCCGCTTCTACGAGACCGCGCCGCCGCGCAGCGCGCTGATCGAGCTGCGTTTGAGCGGGGGGTGGTGAGCCGCTCAAGGAAACGCCGGGCCGCCCCAAGTTTCCTTGACCCCCTCGGGGGGCCTGACGCGAATGCGGCAGGTCTGGGGGCGCGTCAGGAGCCGCGCGCGAGCCCCAGCCGCTCGACGTTCTTCTTCTCCTGAGCGTAGGCCTCGCGCATCGCCCGCGCATAGTCCTCGGGGCCGAGGTAGGCGGGCTCCTGGTCGTACTTGGCCAGTTCGGCGATGTGCACCGGGTCGAACAGGGCGGCCTTGAAGGCGTCGTGCAGTTGCCGCACGACCGGCGCGCTCAAGCCGCGCGGCCCGCCCAGCCCGTAGGGCGACGTGGCGACGATGCCGTACCCCAGCTCCTTCAGCGTCGGCACGTGCGGCCAGCGCCGCGTGCGCTGCTCGCCGAAGGTGACCAGCAGGCGCAGCCGGCCGCTGTCGACGAAGGGGGCGAACCCGTTGGAGCTGCCGCCGGCCATCACCTGGCCCGAAGACACGACGATCATCTGCTCGGCCGTGCCCTTGTACGGCACGTGGATGTAGGTCAGGCCGCGGCGCGCGAACAGCTCGTCGATCACCAGGTGCGGCGTGGTGCCGACGCCGTTGGTCGAGATCGTCAGGGCGCCCGGATGCGCGCGCGCATAGGCGAACAGGTCGTCGAGGCTGCGCAACGGGCTGGCCTCGGGCACCACGATGCCGAAGGTCACGCCGCTGATCTGGATGATGGGCGTGACGTCGCGGATCGGGTCCCAGTACACCTTCTGCGTGTAGGGGGCGCGGAAGATGGTCTGCGGCAGCTGCGCGATGGTGTAGCCGTCCGGTGCGGCCCGCTGCAGCACGACCATCGCCAGCGTTCCGCCCGCGCCGCCGCGGTTCTCGATGACCACCTTCTGGTCCAGCCGGCGGCCGGCGAGCTCGGCGAGCACTCGCAGCGTCAGGTCGGTCGCGCCGCCCGCGGGCCAGGGCACCCACAGCGTGATCGGCCGTGACGGAAAGCGCGCATCGTCGGGCTGGGCGCACAGCGGCGCGACGGGCAGCGCGGCGAGCGCAGCAGCCAGCACACGCCGGCGATTCATGTGCCGCCCCCGCGCTTCGTCAAGGCCCCGAAGCCGCGCTGCGGGTCGTAGCCCCAGCAGGCGATGGCGAAGCACGCGACCAGCGTGCCCAGCACCACCCAGGGCGCGATGCCGGGATCCTTGCCGTACATCGCGAAGCGCATCCACTCGACGGCGTGCGTGAAGGGGTTCAGGCGTGCCACCAGGTAGACCCATTGCGCGCCGGATTCCTCGAGCTTCCACAACGGGTACAGCGCTGTGGACAGGAAGTACATCGGGAAGATGACGAAGTTCATCGTGCCGGCGAAGTTCTCGAGCTGCTTGATGTGCACGCTCAGCATCAGCCCGAGCGCGCCCAGCATCAGCGCCGAGGCGACGGCCGCGAGCAGCACGGTCGGCGTGTGCGCGCCCAGCAGCGGCAGCGTGGTGCCGAGCAGCGCCGCGACGATCACGAAGGCCGCGGCCTGCAGCAGCGACAGCACCGCGGTGGCCGTGAGCTTGGACAGCAGGATCCACGGCCGCGGCAGCGGCGCCGTGAGCAGCAGGCGCATGAGGCCCATCTCGCGGTCGTAGACCATCGCCAGGCTCGACTGCATGCCGTTGAACAGCAGCACCATGCCCACCAGCCCCGGCGCGATGTACACGTCGTAGGGGATGTAGGTGTCGTAGGGCGCGACGATGGCCACGCCGAACACGTTGCGAAAACCCGCGGCGAACACCGCCAGCCACAGCACCGGCCGCACCAGCGCCGAGACGAGGCGGCCGTACTGCCGCGCGAACTTCATCAGCTCGCGCAGCACGATGGCCTGCATGGCCTGCAGCGCGTGCGGCACACCATGCCGCAGCGGCGCTTGATCCGCGGCAGGCACCACGAGCCCGGACTTCACTTCGTCTTGCATGCGGACTCCGGCGCATCGGCACCCAGGGTGTCGAGCACGTTCTTCGGATGCAGGATACCTTCCGCAGGCGCGAGCGCAACAACCCCTTGGCCATCGCTCATCAGCAGCGGCTGGCGCAACTGGCGGTCCCAGGCACGGAAGCTCAGGCGCACGCCCTTGAAGCCGTCGAGCGTGAAGTCGGCGCGCGTCAGGGCGCGGCCGATCGCTTGCGCCGAGGGCGCGTTGGGCGCTTCCAGTGCGGCCTGCAGCACGGCCTTCGCGGCGATCCATGCGGCCCAGTCGGCGCCGGTCATCGGCCGCTGAGCGTGCCTGGCAAAGCGGCGCGCGAGCTGCGGCGCGCCGAAGCGCTCGAAGTGCGGCGCCCAGGCCAGCGCGCTCAAGCCCGCGTCACCGACCACCGGTCGCGGCAGGGCGGTCTGGTAGGGCAAGGTGCGCGCGAACTCGCCGTCGCTGTCGACCACCCAGACCGCGTCGTAGTCCGCGCCGCCGGTCAGCAGCAAGGGGTTGGCGCGTTCGCGCTCGCGCGGGTCGGCCGACAGCTTGAACGCCCTGGTGGCCACCGTCTTCAGGCCGTAGCGCTTGAGCGCCGCCTGCACGTCGGCCAGGCGCACGGCGTCGTCCGCGCGCGGGCCGTGCAGCAGCAGCACGCGCGTCCACTTGCGCGCGGTGAGCGTCTGCGCGAGCGCGTCGGCCACCATGCGGTCACTGGGCAAGGTGTGCAGCAGCTCCGGCTGGCACGACGCGCCGCGCAGCGCGTCGTCGCCGGCGCCGGCGTTGAGCAAGGGCAGCTTGACCGCGGGAGCGGCGCCGGCGATCCACGCCGCCGGAAGATCGACGATGACGGCCGCCGCCCCGGCCTTCTCCAGCGCCTGCAGCTGCGACTTCGCGTCGTCGGTGCTGCGCGCATCGAGCACGTCCAGCTTGACCTGCAGCTTGGCGGCATCGAGCTGGAACTGCGTCTCCTTGATGGCCACGGCGATCGCCGCCGAGAGCGGCCCGCCGGGCTGCCCGGGATAGGCCAGCTCGACGCGCGCGGGATCGAACCGCGGGTCGTCCGCGCGCTGCAGCAGTGCGATCCGCAGGGTCGCGGCGTTCGGCGAAGTCACGACGAAGCACAACGCAACGGCTGCGAGCGCACGGTCAATCATCGACCACCGCCGCGTAAGGCACCCGCCCCACCGGCACCGTCTTGATCGGCCTGGCCTCGCGCACGTCGATCACCGTCATGTCGTCGGACAGCCCGTTGATGACAAACAGGCGCGAGCCGTCGCGGTTGAGCGAGACGTTCCAGGCGCGCTTGCCCACCAGCACCGTGGACACCACCTTGCGGCCGGCCACGTCGACGAAAGCCACATGGTTGGCGCGGCCCAGCGCGACGAACATGGTCTTGCCGTCGCGCGACAGGGTCAGTCCCACCGGCGTGATGTCGTCGCCGCGCATGCCCTTGAGCTCGAAGGTGATCGTCTGCGTCACCGCCAGATCGCGCGTGGAGATGATGCTCACGCTGGCGCCCAGCTCGCTGGTCACCCACAGCTCGGCACCATCGGCGGCGAGCGCGAAGCGGCGCGGGCGCTTGCCCACCGGAATGTTCTTCAGCACGCTGCCGCTGGCGGTATCGATGACGTGGACCATGTTCGCGACCTCGGAGGTCACGTACACGCGCTTGCCGTCGGGCGACACCTTCACGCCCTCGGGCTCCTGGCCCACGGCCACCGACTTGAGCCTCTGCTTGCTGGCAACGTCGATGATGTTCAGCGCGCCATCGTCCTCGTTGGACACATACAGCGTCTTGCCATCGGGCGACAGGTCGAAGGCCTCGGGGTCGTCGCCCAGCGGGATCGCGCCGACGGTCTTGCGCGCGGCGACGTCGATCAGGTCGGCGCGGTTCGAATCGCCGCACGCGACCATCAACACCTGCGCGCCGGGCAGGAACTGCAGGTGGCGCGGCCGCTTGCAGGTGGGCAGGGTGCCGACGACGGCCAGCGTCTTCGCATCGACCATCGTCAGCACGTGATCTTTCTCGCTGGACACGTAGACGAGTCCGGTGCCGTTGGCGATGGCCGTTCCGGATACGAGCAGCAGCGCGAGGGCGAGCGGGCGGGGCCGCAGTGGATTCATGTGGTGGCGCGGATGAAGGCATCTTCGAGCGAATGGCCGCCGAGTGCCCGCGTGACGTCGGCCGCGGTGCCGTCGGCGAGCAGGCGACCCTGGTGCAGCAGCAGCACGCGGTCGGCGCCTTCGGCCTCTTCGACCAGGTGTGTGGCCCACAGCACGCAGGTGCCGCGCTCGGCCACATCGGCGCGGATCGCGGCCAGCAGGTCGCGGCGCGATTTCGGGTCGAGCCCGACGGTGGGCTCGTCCATCAGCAGCAGCGCGGGACGATGCAGCAGCGCGCGCACGAGCTCCACCTTGCGCCGGTTGCCGCCCGACAGCTCGCGCGTCGGCCTCTCCATGTCGTCGGCCAACCCCAGGGCCGCACAACCGGCGGCGATGCGCTCGTGCGCCAGCGCGCGCGGGAGGCCGTGCAGGTCGGCATGGAACTGCAGGTTGCGTCGCACACTCAGGTCGAGGTCGAGCGACAACTGCTGGAACACCACGCCGATGTGGCGCAGCGCGGCCACCGCCTGCGTGCGCAGCGAATGCCCGGCGACGCGCGCATCGCCCGCATCGGCGGCGAACAAGCCGGTGAGCAATTGGAACAGCGTCGACTTGCCCGTGAGCGCGGACAACGCGAGGCGCTGTCCGTAGCGTTTGGTCAGGCCCTCGGTCTGCAGCATGGGGCCCAGGATAGGGGCTGGCCGTGGCCGCAGCAATCTCGCGTCAAACCAGCCGCAGTGCGCGCTTCGAGCACCGTGGCGCAAAGTGTCAGGCGATCTCCTGGCCGGACCGGGTGAGGCCACTTGATGTAGGCGACACTTGGTGATGCCAAGGTCTCGGCATCCTCGAGCACCGCTTCGACGGCCAGCTGCATGGCCATGGCGCAGGTGTGCCAGCCGCTGGCGATTGAACCGCCGAAGTGCCCGCCCGAAGCCGCCTGTGCATCGGTGTGTAACCACTGCGGGTCTTGATCGCGTCCATCGTGGCCATGGCCAGGCCCGCGCCGTTGACGAGGCAGCCGATGTTGCCGTCGAGCGGGACGTAGGCCAGGTCGAACTTGGACGCTTCGACTTCCGCCGGATCTTCTTCGTCCAGATCGCGCATCGCAGCGATCTCGGGCTGGCGGAAGAGCGCGTTGGGATCGAAGTCGAATTTGGCGTCGAGGGCGATCAGGCGGTCGTCGCCGGTCAGAATCAACGGGTTGATCTCGGCCAGCAAGGCGTCGCATGCATCGAACGCCCGGTACAGGTTCTGCATCAAGGGGATGGAGCCTTCGGGTATGCCGACCCTTCGAGCGACATCGTCCGCCTCAGCTTCGCCGCCGCCACGACCTTTTCGGCCGCTTCCGCCATGTCGTTCGCCGCGATGATCGGCAGGCCCGACTGCGCCAGGATCTTCTTTCCTTGCCTTTCGTTCGTGCCCTTCGCGTCCATCGTGGCCATGGCCAGGCCCGCGCCGTTGACGAGGCAGCCGATGTTGCCTGTCGGTCGACCACCATGCCGACATAAAGCTCCTGCTTGATGTCGGCGCCTTCTTCGCCAGCTTCACGCCGCCTGCCTTGCCACGGCCGCCGGCGTGGATCTGGGCCTAGACGACCCACGCCTCGCCACCGAGCCCGTCCGCCGCCAGCACCGCGTCCTCCACGGAGAAGCACGGGAGTCCCCGGGGCGTCGGAACACCGAATTTGCGCAGTATTTCCTTTGCCTGATATTCATGGATGTTCATGCGCCGCCCCCGTAGCTCGTCTGCTCAGGCGCCTGCCCGCCCACCGCCACGCGAACGGCGCAGTACTTGAACTCGGGGATCTTCGCGTAGGGGTCCAGCGCTGCATTAGTCAGCTTGTTGATGGCCGCTTCGTAAAAGCAGAAGGGCACGAAAACCGATCCGCGAGGCGAGCTGTCGTCGGCTCGCGCATACAACGCCACCTTGCCGCGGCGCGATTCGATGGTGACGACATCGCCGGGTTTGCCACCCATCGCAAGCAGGTCGAGCGGATGCACCAGCGCCACCGGATCCGGCTCGATTGCATCCAGCGCAGTGGCACGGCGGGTCATGCTGCCGGTGTGCCAATGCTCGAGCTGGCGCCCGGTGATCAACACCATCGGGTACTCGGCATCCGGGCGCTCGTCGGCGGGGATGATGTCGGCCGGCACGAAGCGGGCGCGCCCGGTGTCGCGCGGGAAGTCATCGACAAACACCACCGATTCGCCGGGGTCGCCTTCGTGCCGACACGGGTAGGTCACCGCATGCTCGCGCTCCAGGCGGTCCCAGGTGATGCCAGCGATACTCGGCATGGTGTGGCGCATCTCGTCGAACACGTCCGACACGTGGCCGTAGCGCCAGTCGAGGCCGAGCCGCTGCGCGATCTGCTGGATGATCCACAGGTCCTGCCTGGCATCGCCCGGGGGATCGATCGCCTGGCGGCCCATTTGCACCAGCCGGTCGGTGTTGGTGAAGGTACCGGTCTTCTCGGGAAAGGCGCTGGCCGGCAGGACAACGTCGGCCAGGTACGCTGTTTCGGTCAGGAAGATGTCCTGCACCACCAGATGATCGAGCGCGGCCAATGCTTCGCGCGCATGGTTCGCGTCGGGGTCCGACATGGCCGGGTTTTCGCCCATCACATACATGCCCCGGATCTCGCCCTTCTGGATGGCATGCATGACCTCGACCACGGTCAAGCCGGGCTTGTCGTCGAGCGTGCCCGCCGGCACGCCCCAAGCCTGTTCGAAGCGCTCGCGCGCGGCTTGGTCGGACACTCGCTGGTAGTCCGGGTACATCATCGGGATCAAGCCCGCGTCCGAGGCGCCCTGCACGTTGTTCTGTCCACGCAGCGGATGCAGCCCGGTGCCTGGCCGTCCGATCTGGCCAGTCATCAGCGACAAGGCGATCAGGCATCGCGCGTTGTCGGTCCCGTGAACGTGCTGCGAGATACCCATGCCCCAAAGAATCATCGAGGCCTTGGACGTGGCATAGAGACGCGCGACATAGCGAATCGTCTCGGCATCGATACCGCAGATCGGTGCCATCGCCTCGGGGCTGTAGCCTTCGACATTCCTGCGCAGCTGGTCGTAGCCGATGGTGCGGCTCGCGATGAACTCCTTGTCGGCCAGGCCCTCGGTGACGATGACGTTCATCATCGCGTTAAGCATCGCGACATCGGTGTCCGGCTTGAACTGCACGAAGCGGTGAGCGATGCGCGAAAGGTCTGAACGGCGCGGGTCGCAGACGATCAGCTTGGTGCCTCGCTTCGCGGCGTTCTTGATCCAGGTCGCAGCCACCGGGTGGTTCACCGTCGGGTTGGCGCCGATGAGGAGCACCACCTCGGCCTTCGTCACGTCCATCACCGGGTTCGACACCGCGCCGGAGCCGATGCCCTCGAGCAACGCGAAGACCGACGAGGCGTGGCACAGCCGCGTGCAGTGGTCGACGTTGTTGCTGCCGAAGCCGGTGCGCACCAGCTTCTGGAACAGGTAGGCCTCTTCGTTGCTGCCTTTGGCCGAGCCGAAGCCGGCGAGCGATTTCCTGCCGTGCTGGTCGCGAATCTGCCGCAACTTACCGCCGGCCAGTTCGAGCGCCTCGTCCCATGTCGCTTCGCGGAACACGTCCGCCACATGGTCGGGGTCCATCGTGAAGTCGCCGCGCTTGGGTGCGTCTGCACGCCGGATCAACGGCTTCGTCAGTCGATGCGGGTGGTGCGCGTAGTCGAAGCCGTAGCGGCCCTTGACGCACAGTCGCCCGTGGTTGGCCGGGCCGTCTCGCCCTTCGACAAAGAGGATCTTGTTGTCCTTGACGTTATAGGTGAGCTGGCACCCGACGCCGCAGTACGGGCACACCGAGTCCACCTGCTTGTCCGGCACGGCGAGCGCCACTTCACGCGCCGGCATCAGCGCGCCTGTGGGGCACGCCTGCACGCACTCGCCGCAGGCGACGCAAGTCGACGCGCCCATCGGGTCGTCCATGTCGAACACGATCTTCATGTGGTCGCCGCGCCATGCCAGGCCGATGACATCGTTGACCTGCTCGTCGCGACAAGCGCGCAGGCAGCGGGTGCACTGGATGCACGCGTCCAGATGGACGGCGATGGCCGGGTGCGACAGGTCTCGGGCAACCTGCTCGCGTGCGTCGAAACGTGGTTGGCCGACGGCCAGCTTGCGCGCCCACTCGTCGACTTCGTTGTGGCGCGTGTAGCCGGTCTCGGGCATGTCGGACAGCAACAACTCGAGCACCATCTTCTGCGACATCAGCGCGCGCTCGCTGTGGGTCGTCACCTTCATGCCTGGTGCCGGCGCCCGACAACAGGAGGGCGCCAGCACACGCTCACCGTCGATCTCGACCATGCACGAGCGGCAGTTGCCCACCGCCTCCATCCCTTCCTTGTAGCAAAGGTGCGGTATCGCTATCCCTTCGCGCTGGGCGATCTGGATCAGCGTCTCGGTCGCACGGCCGGTCACCTCGCGGCCATTGAGCTGGAAGGTGATGAGCGGCGCATCGAGCGCCGTCGCTTCGTTTCGGGTGATCGCGTTCATCGCCGTTCCCGTCTACGCCAACTCATGTGCAAAGTATTTGATCACGCAGTCGACAGGGTTCGGTGCCGCTTGACCCAGGCCGCAGATCGAAGAGTCGCGCATCACGATCGACAAGTCTTTGAGCAGCTCGAGGTCCCACTTCGACCTCTCGATCAGCGCAGATGCCTTGGCGGTGCCGGTGCGGCAGGGGGTGCACTGACCGCAGGACTCGTGCTTGAAGAAGCGCATCAGGTTACGTGCCGCGCCGACCGCGCTGTCGTGATCCGACAGCACCATCACCCCCGCCGAACCGATGAAGCAACCGTGCGGCTGCAAGGTATCGAAATCCAGCGGGATGGAGTTCATGGTCGCCGGCAGGATCCCGCCCGACGCGCC
>VBDL01000136.1 GCA_005884255.1 Betaproteobacteria bacterium
TTGCACGGCCTGCCATCGGACGCCGCGACCGGCGATTGGGACGCCCGGTTGAGCGCCGTCACGGCAAGGCTCAGGCTGACTGCTGGCGAGCGCCTTGGCGCGACATTCGGGGCGCGAGCGCGCGATGACATTCAATCGGGGAGCAGCAACACCGACGTGCCGGGGCACAGGGTCTCGAGATCCATCGCTTGGCGAACTATCAGCAGGGCGGCCGCGAAGCGGTCGGCGCGCCCTTGTTCGGCATCTTCCATCGGAAGATGACACGTTGCCCATGCCTCGATCATTCGCTTGTCAGCGGCCATCGTAGAGAAATCGCGGCTTGAGGTCATTGGAGATCCTTGGGCATGGAATTAAATATCCCCGCAGGCTCAATCGCGCGGTTTCGAGGGCTCGGCCGGCTCGACGCGCAAATCGAACTCGCGCAGCATCACCGGCTCGATGGAGCCCTTCGCAACGCGGCGCCGGACGGCAGCGTCTATCTCGCGCGAGTGAGCCCTGTACGCGTCTTTCAGCGCGGGAGATCGGCTACCCGTTGTCTCAGCCGCTCGGCAAGCTGAACCTCGAGGGCTTCGACCAGGAAATAGGCCTCCAGGTACTTCTCTTCCCGTCCTGCGGCTCGCCACGCATTGCGGGCGGACTCCGCCCGGGCGATGCGGTCGTTGATGGCAGTGATGTCTTCTTGAAGCGTCATTCGAAGGCCTTCGCCGAGTCATGCCTGCACGGTGAGCTCGGGCGAGCCCCCCGTCTGTGCGCTATCGCTCATTCGTGTGCCGGCAACGTTGCTGGTTGAAGAAAGGCAGCTCCACCGTACGGCAACGCACATACGCCGTCGTGAATACCCGTGTATTCCTGTTCACGTTCATTGAGAAAGCGCTGTCATGAAGATTCCGATCGAAACGAAGCCCGCTCTCTGGGGTGCCGCAGGCGGCGCTGCTGCCATGGCATTCGTTGGATTCACCTGGGGCGGATGGGTTACCGCCGGCAAGGCCGAGACGATGGTGCAGACGCGGGTCAGCGAAGCTGTCGTCGGGGCCCTCGCACCGGTGTGCGCCGAAAGGTTCCGGCACACGGGTGGCGCGCCGGCCAATCTGGTCGAACTCAAGAAGGTCGCCGCATGGTCGCAGGGCGAATTCGTCGAAAAGGGCGGCTGGGCGAAAGGCCCGGGATCAAACTCGCCCGAGCAAGTGACGGCCGTCGCGAAGGCATGCGCCGAACTGCTCGCCAGCGCCGATACGATGCCGAAGTGAGGCCAAGGCAGCGACGTGGCGTCGAATGCCTCGGGCTGATGCGAGATGGCCAACGCCGACCTCAAGCACGCGACCAAGCGCGTCTCGGCTCGACCGCGCTCAGGTCGCCGTCATTGCCGGGAGCAGGCGGCCGTATTCCTTCTTGACCACCGCATAGCACTCGCAGGCGCGCTGTTCGAGCCTGTCGCGGTCGAGCACCGTGATGTGGCCGCGTCGGTATCGGATGAGCCCGGCCTGCTGCAAGTGGCCGGCCGCCTCGGTGACGCCTTCGCGGCGCACGCCCAGCATGTCGGCGATCAGCTCCTGCGTCATCACGAGCTCGTCGGAATGCAGGCGGTCTAGGCTCAGCAGCAGCCAGCGGCACAGCTGCTGATCCAGCGAGTGGTGGCGGTTACACACTGCCGTCTGCGCCATCTGCGTGATCAACGCCTGCGTGTATCGCAGCAGCAGATGCAGCACCGGACCGGAGCGCTTGAACTCCTCCTTCAGCAGCTGTCCGCGGAGGCGAAAGCCCAGGCCCGCGCTTTGCACGACGGCGCGACTGGGCGTGGTTTCGCCGCCCATGAAGAGCGCGACGCCGACGATGCCCTCGTTGCCGACCACGGCGATCTCTGCCGACGCGCCGTCTTCCATCACGTACAGCAGCGACACGATGGAGGTGGCGGGAAAGTACACGTGGGTCATGGCCATGCCGGACTCGTACAGCACGTGGCCCAGCGGCATCTCCACCGGCTCGAGGGCCGGCAGCCAGCGCGCCCGCTCATCGGGGGGCAGCGCCGCAAGAAGATGGTTCATCCGGGGATCCGGGTGCGTCGCCATGGAGCTCCAACGTGGGGCGAGCTCCCGGGGCCGCCGAGGCTCGGCCCTCGTACGGAGATCAGCAGTCCAAGTATAGACAGTCGCCGATGGGCATCTGCTTGCCCACCGCCATCCAGCGCCGTCGCGCCCGCCTTTCATCCAGCCGTGCTGTGGTGCAGAGCTATAGCATAGGAGTCCTCCATGAATACCCCTCTTCAGGCGATCGGGCCAGTGAGCGCCATGGCACAGACGCGGACCCGTGCCGGCCTTATCGTGTCTTGAATGTCGTTGCCTGAATGGTCCTTGTTCATCGGCGTGCTGCTGATCACGATAGTGCTGGCGAGCACGCTGCTCGGCCGGCTTCCGCTCAGCAGCGCGATGGTTTATCTTGCGCTGGGCTGGCTGTTGGGCCCCGAAGTGGCGGACGTGCTTCGACCCGACCCCGTCGTGCATGCCGCCGTGCTGGAGCGGCTCGCCGAAGCCGCGCTCCTGATTTCGCTGTTTGCCGTCGGGATGCAACTGGGCGTGCCGCTGCGCGATCGACGCTGGTGGCTGCCACTGCGCCTGGCGTTCGTCTCGATGGCGGCGATGGTGGCCATGATCACCGCCATTGGCGTGTGGGTGCTCGACTTGCCGCCGGGAGCAGCGGTGCTTCTCGGTGCGATCCTGGCTCCGACCGATCCGGTGCTGGCCTCCGGTGTGCAGTCCGACCCCGGCCCCCGCCCCGATCGGCTCGGCTTCAGCCTGGCGGCCGAAGGCGGGCTCAACGACGGGGCGGCGTTCCCGTTCGTGATGCTGGGTGGCGGGTTGCTCGGTTTGCACGAGCCCGCGTTCAGCCTGGCTCGGTGGTGGGGAGTCGACCTCCTGTGGGCCACTGTGGGCGGCATGGTGCTCGGCGGCGCGCTCGGCGCCACGACCGGGCGTCTCGTCGTCTATTTGCGCAGTCGCCATCGCGAAGCAGTCGGGCTCGACGAGTTTCTCGGGCTCGGATTGATCTGCACGGCCTACGGCGTCGCCCAGCTCAGCCTGGCGTCCGGCTTCCTCGCCGTCTTTGCGGCCGGCCTGGCATTGCAGCGGGTGCGCGAGCAGCCGCGGCCACACACGCAACCGCTGGCCGCCGCTGCCGGCTCGCAAGGCCACTCGTACGAGACGCTGGCCACGCACCCGCACCATGCGAGCGCCACCATGCGCGATTCCGTCCAGGGCTTCAATGAGCAATTGGAGAGGCTGGCAGAGCTGGCGCTGGTGCTGCTGGTGGGCGCGCTGCTGGCTTACGCCAAGCCGCTACCGGCCGTGTGGTGGTTCGTGCCGCTGCTGCTCCTGGTGCTTCGGCCGTTGTCTGTCGCCGTCGCCGTCGCGGGCGAAGGCTTGACCCCACCTCAGCGCGCGATGATCGGTTGGTTCGGCATTCGCGGCATCGGCTCGGTGTTCTACCTGCTGCTCGCGCTGCGCATGGGCTCGACGGCCGTGCTGCCGACGTCCTGGTGGCGCTCACCCTGTGGACCGTGGCGGCGTCGATCATCGCTCACGGCCTGACGGCCCAGCCGCTGATGCGCCGCTACATCGGCTTGCGTGGGTGAGTGCGTGGGTGAGTGCAAGACGACCGAAGCCCGAGCGGCTTGCGTCCTCGGGCTCCAGTGCCGAGTACCAGCCCCCATTTCGGGATGAACCGTTGGCTCGGGGAGTGCGCGGGTTGGAACCCGCCTTTGGTACTTGATTCGGCAAGCCGAGCATGTTCTCTTTGTCATGCGCTGTCCATGCGCTACCGCACAGACCGAGCTCGAACAGACGGCGCAATGTGATGCCTGCGTTCATCACCCATCGAGGACCATCATGTCGCAAGCGCCGTTTTTCCACCAGCCCTCGGGCACGGTTCGCTTCTGGGTCTTGGTGGACGACCTGCCGGTAGGTGCCAGCATCGGCAAGGAGACATTGCACTACCGCTATCAGCCACAGCGCCGTGACGACGACGCGCTGGAGACGTATACGCAGAACTCCGCAGAAATCGACGCGGCCGTAAGACGCCGAGTGGCTGCGGGCTCGCGCGAACCGGTGATGCTTCGGGATGCGGATGTGCGCGCGGCGCCGCACAGTTGAGACGCGCCTTGCACGCAAATCCCATGCACAAGCCCGACGAGATCGCAACGAAGCTTCTGGGCGTGGCCTATGAGGCCCTGGACGAGCGCACCCAGAAGGTCGCCCGGCACGTGGCGCAGCGAACGCACATTGCGCGCAACGTCGCGAGGGATTTCGCCGCGCCGCCCTCCCTGGGCCAGCGCGCCGCGGATGCCGTGGCCAGGTTCGGTGGGTCGTGGCCGTTCGTCGGCCTGTTTGCAGCCGTCATGCTTGCCTGGGTGACGCTCAACGCCTACCTCCTGGTCAGCCGCGGAAAGACCTTCGACCCCTACCCGTACATCCTGCTCAACCTGTTCCTCTCCATGCTCGCGGCCATCCAGGCACCGGTGATCCTGATGTCGCAGAACCGGCAGTCCGAGAAGGATCGCATCTCGGCGGAGCACGACTACGAGGTCAACCTCAAGGCCGAGCTGGAGATCATGCTGCTTCACGAGAAGATCGACGTGCTGCGTGAGAAGCAGTGGGATGAGTTGCTGCAGATCCAGAAGGAGCAACTGAAGCTGCTCGCGGCTATGGCCCGGAAGACGCACCCCTCGACCTGAGGGCTGGCCGCTCAGACGCCCCAGACGATCGCCGCGTTCTCGCCGTTGGCGTGCTTGAGCATGTCCAGGAACGGCCACGTGCGCTGACGCAGCGTCACGCCGTCGGCGCGCGAAGGCGTGCGGCCTTCGGCGATGGCTTGCGCGTCGGCCTTCCTGCGCTGCGCTTCTTCCTGCGCAATCGCCTCTTCGATCGCAATGATGGCCGCAGGCATTGTTGCCGGCTCGATGATGCCCTTGGCCGCCGCCGCCTTGCCGATCACGCGCAGTACCTGGTCGCCGCTGAGCCTCAGCATGATCAGGTCACCCGCCGACTTGGACTTGAACTTGTAGATCATGGCGAATCCTGCCGTCGCGCGGACAAGGTCGCGTAGTTCACCGCATCTGACAGCCGGTCATAGCGGAAGCCCTCGAATCGGAAGGCGCCCGCTTCGAAGCGAATGGCCAGCGATGTCATGAGTTCCCGGTCGGCGTCGGTCGGCACGTCTATGCCCTCGCGCCGCGTCGACGGACCGCCCGAGTCGTGCATCGATGGCCGCGAGCGCATCAGCTTCGCGTAGCCCACGGCATCCGCCAAGCGGTCGTAGCGGTAGCCGTTGTAGGCGTAGCGAAGGCCGTCGTGGCCGATGGAGTATTCCGCCATCATTGCGCGCTCGTCATTCGCATCGTCGTGCAGAGGCGGGTCTGTCGTCGTGCCGTGCGTGTTGCTCATGCCGGTCCTTGGGAATCACCTTAGACGGCCAATCTATCTCTCCCACACAAGCTTGTCTGTGCGCAAGGCCACCCTCGGGGGATGCGGCGTCAGCCGAGCAACTGATCGTAGGCGTGCAGGTCCGACGCGTAGCAGGCGCATGCGGCGGCCTCCAGGCCGGTCCGATCGACCACGGTGATTTCGCCCCGGTGATAGCGGATGAGGCCACGCCGCTGCAGCTCGCTGGCGGCGCCGGTGATGCCGACGCGGCGAACCCCCAGCATGTAGGCCAGAAACTCGTGCGTCAGGTGGAAGCTGTCGGAATGCGCTCGATCCTCGCTCATCAGCAACCAGCGAGCGAGCCGCGCACCGATGCTGTGGAAACGTGTGCAAGCGGACGACGTCGCCAGCTGTGCCATCAGCACGTAGAGATAGCGGTTCAGTACCCGTTGAAGCGGCTTGCTGGCGCCAAGCTCCCGCCGGAACGGCGCCGCATCGATGCGCCGCGCCATGCCCGGGCCCTGCACCAGCGCGTGCAAGGGGATGGCACTCACGCCGAGCACGAGTTGCGCGCCCAGCATGCCCTCGCGCCCGACCATGCCGACCTCGAGACCCGGCTCGCCCTCCATGGCCGTCACCAGCGAGATGAAGCAGTCGTTCGGAAAGTACGCGTGACGCGTGGGCTCGCCGGGCTCGCACAGCACAGTTCCGAGTTCCAGGTATACCGATTCGGAGATGGCGATCAGGCGCAACCGGTCCCGTCGCGGAAGCAGTGAGAGCAGATGATTTTCAGCGACGACCACAACAACCTCTCGTGCATCATCCGAGTATGGGCGCCCCGCAGGGGTTCGACTGTCTGCTAGCGCACACAGGAAACAGGGAAGTCGCGCCGCTTTCGGAGGACCACCATGGCACAAGCTCAACGCGAGTTGACCCGCACCCTTCTGGGCGTGATCTTCCTCGGAGCGTTGATCGTCGCCTCGTTCTGGATCCTGCAGCCGTTCCTGGCCGCTGCGATCTGGGCGACGATGATCGTCGTCGCGACCTGGCCGGTCATGCTGTGGTTCCAGGCCCGGCTGTGGAGGCGCCGCTCTCTTGCGGTCGCGGCGATGACCGTGATCCTGCTGCTGTTGTTCGTGGTGCCGTTGACGCTGGCCATCGGCACGATCGTGGCCTCGCCGGCTTCCGCATGCCGGCGCCGCCGGACTGGGTTGCCAATCTGCCGTTCGTCGGTGCGAAGGTGGTCATTGCGTGGGAGCAGGCGGCGGTTTCCGGCGTCGAGGGGCTGCTGGCGAGGTTGATGCCGTACGCCGGCAGCATGACGGCGTGGTTCGTCGCCAAGGCCGGCAATGTCGGCTTCCTGTTCGTGCAATTCCTGCTCACGCTCGTGCTCGCGGGGCTGATGTATGCGAGCGGCGAAGCGGCGGCGCAGGAGGTTGGGCGCTTCGGCCGCCGCCTGGCCGGTGAGCGCGGCGAGAACGCGGTGCGACTCGCCGGCCAGGCGATTCGCAGCGTCGCGCTTGGCGTGGTCGTCACGGCGGTGGCGCAGTCCGCGCTGGGCGGCATCGGCCTCGCCATCGCCGGCGTCCCGTTCGCCGGCTTGCTCACCGCGGTGATGCTCTTTCTCTGCATCGCGCAGGTCGGACCGTCCCCGGTGCTCGTCCCGGCGGTGATCTGGCTTTACTGGACCGGCCAGACCGCCTGGGGCACGTTCCTCCTCGTGGCGTCCGTGGTCGTGGTGACGATGGACAACGTCCTGCGCCCGATGCTCATCAAGCGCGGTGCCGACCTGCCCCTGCTGCTCATCTTCGCCGGCGTCATCGGCGGCCTGCTGGCCTTCGGGCTGGTGGGCATCTTCGTCGGGCCGGTCGTGCTGGCCGTGGCCTACACGCTGCTCGAGGCCTGGATCGGCGACGGTCAGGCGTAGCAGCGCAGTTGGCGTGAGAACGCCTGCACGGCCGCGATGCCGCTGCGACCTTGCCTGAATCAAGCGACTCTCCCGAGACCGCATGCGTCGCGCATTTGTCGAACTGGGCCAGGACCGCGTGGCGGTGGGTGATGACGGAGCGCAAGGTGTCCATGTCGCAGCGGGTCTTGGCGGGCTCGAAGCGGATCGCGGGCAAGAGCACTTTGCGGATTCCGTGGGTCTGAGGCTGTGCGGATTCTCCGGCTGGCCGCCGGATGCAAGGCCAGCGCGCGGTGCGCCTGGTGCCGATGAAGAAAGATGGTCACCGCCGCGATGGTGACGTGCGTCGAGGCCAGCGTAGCGAGCACGTAGCCCCACCAGGGGAGGTCCAGCAAGGCAAGGTTCATCGAAGTTCCCGCTCCTCGGTGCCACGATCTGATCAGAGCAGTTCGAGATCCGCCGTCTTGCGCGCGGTGATGTCTTGCGAGGTGCCGGCGATGCGCAAGGCCTGGCCGCCCTGGCTTGCGACCGGAATGGCCCTTTCCGCGATCCAACGCTCCTCTCCAGGACCCACGGTCGCGCGGTATTCAACGGTGTAGCCGTTCCCGCCCGCCAGGCGATCGAAGGCCTCCTGCAGCAACGGGCGATCGTCGCGGTGCACGGGGTTGAGCCATTCCCGCGAGTCGGCATACAAGGCCTCGGCGCTTCGCATCCATTCGCGCTCATAGGCAGGGCTGACATAGAGGAAAAGGCTGCTGTGCGGCTCGTAGATCCAGAGGACGTCGTTCACGCTTTGCGCGAGCTGGCGCAAATGCTCGTCCTCCTCTGCCATCGCCTGCGCGGCCAGCCTCCGCGCATCTTCCGTTTGGCCGATACGAAGCAAGGCTTGAACGCTTGCCGTCCGCTGGTGGTCGCGCACGTGCTCCCAAGCGCGTATGAGCGAGGGAGCGCGCAGCGCCGCCCTGGAGAACTCGGCCATCAACCGTTCCTGTTCGCCGGGCGCGTGGAGCGCGCCGTCACCTACGCCCGCGGCCGGCGGCTCACCGCGCGCGGGGTGATAGGAGTGGCGGTCGTGTGGACCTTCCGGCAAGGACGTGTACATGGTGCGCTGCTGCAGGCCCGCAATGTCGCGACGGGCGCGGACCGCTGAAGGGCTGAGATCGTCAACGGCCGCTGCCCGATGACGGCGACCTTCGGGCGCCGCGCGCGGTGGCGGGCGACGTGGCCTTTGTGGTCTTGTGCGTCGCGACGGGAACCGACGTCGCCACCTTGCCCGGAGGGGGCGAGCCCTCGGCGGTGAAGTCGGCCTGTTGCTGCGTCAGGGTGCTGACCTTGCGGGCACGCTTGGGCGAGAGTCGATTCATGTCGGATCCTTTCGGCAATGTAGTCGTGAGGCACGCCTATGCGCCGCGCCCTCGCACGATACGAACCAGAAACACCACGATCGCGATATGACCAGGAGGGCGTTCGTAGAGCGCTGATCTGTGCATCGTCTTCATGGGAGTACCTCTTTGCTGAATGGCTCGAGCTTATTGACGTGGTCCCTCGCCGTCTGTCTGCTGATGCACATAGGCGGCCATCGAGCGACGATCCCGCGTGTGCAGATCGTCGCGTGCCTCATCGGGGCGCCGCCACCGACCCGGCGTAGAACACTTCGCAGCGTCCGCCAAGGAGCTCGCTGCCCTTTTGCAGCAGCCTGCGCGCAGGCCCGGTGAGCGACGCGAACAGGCTCGGCTGCTCCACCAGCGGATCCTCGAAGCTGCCGCTGATCCGCTGCCGCACCTTGGCGCACCCCTTCGCGTCGACCAGCGCCAGGGTCACGTTGTTGAACCGGCCGTTGACGAAGTCGAGCCCTCCGCGCAGGGCGATGCGGTTCGCCTTCGTCGACCATCGCGGTCCTTCTCGACGGCGATCGTGGCGTGCTGCAACGCGAGGCTCGCGAAGCCGATGGCCGCGAAGAGAAGGGTTCTGGTGGGCCTTGCCATCGACTCAGGGGTCTGTGTGCGCTATCAGACAGACTCGCGCGCGTTGGTGGGGCGAGAGTGTTGGTGCCACGAGTCCGAGGCGGACGACGGCAAAGGAGCATGCGATGAACAACACACCCAACCTCACGCACGTCGACATGGACGCCTTGAGCGCCTCGGCGCTCGAGGGCTATCTCTATGCGCGCGCCGTCATCGGGTGCGAGGTGGGTTGGCCGGCGGTGCAGCGGGTGCCCGAGTGCACGCAACGATGACGGCGCGAAGGCTCACGGGCGAACGGCGATCTCGTTCTTCACCGCCTTCACACCGTTGACCTTCCACGCGATGCTCTCGGCCGTGCTCCTTTCCGTGGCGTTCTTGGCGAAGCCGGACAGCATGACGGTGCCGTTGAGCGTTTCGACCCGGATGCTGGTCGCGTCGACGTCCTTGTTGTCGACGTAGCGGCCCTTGATCGCCGTGGTGATGGCGGTGTCGTCGACGTAGGCGCCAACGGTTTCCTGGCCGCGTGTGACCGCGCATCCGTATGTGGCGATGAGAGCCAGCGCGGCGATAGCGGTGGCGATGGCGGTGCGGGTGTTCATGCTGAATCTCCAGTGCTGGCCGATGAGTGCTCGGCTTCGACCGGAACCGCATGGTCACGCAGTCGCTGGTCGAGCTGAGACTCCAGGGCCTCGACCATGAAGTAGGCCTCGACGTATTTCTCCTGCGGGCCCGCGGCTCGCCAGGCGTCGCGCTCGGACTCCGCCTTGGCGATGCGGCTCCTGAGCGCGTCGACCGCCTGTTGAAACGTCATGTTGGCTCCTCGGCCGGCATCTGAAGCCGAGGTATAGGCGCTGCGCAGCGTGCAGTCTGTGCGGTAGCGTACGGTGCTGCGGGGCACCCTGCTCACAATCTCAAGCGCCCGGGACAGGCTCCACACCGTCGTCCGTCGTCCATCGACAGCGCCTGGCCGCAGTGGTGCGGCAGCACGATACCGCGCGAGCCCCGGCGGGCCGAGCGCCGGGTCGGCGCCGTAGTCGGTGCCGGTTGCGAAGCGCGCCGGAATGTCTGATCGCCAGCG
>VBDL01000137.1 GCA_005884255.1 Betaproteobacteria bacterium
GTGGTCGAGATCGCCGAAAGCCGGCCGATCTCCAAGACCAAGTCCTGGGTGGTGACCCGCCTGGTCGAGAAGGCGAAGACGGTTTAAACCCCACGCCAGCCTCACGGCCGGTCCGCTGGAATACTGGCGGCCGGCCGTTTGCCTTTCATCCCCGGGAGACCCCATGCTGAAGATCGGTGACAAGCTGCCCGCCGGCAGCCTGCAGGAATTCATCGAAGTCGAGGGCGACGGCTGCTCGATCGGCCCCAACAGCTTCGACGTCGAGAAGACCACCGCCGGCAAGAAGATCGCGATCTTCGCGCTGCCCGGCGCCTTCACGCCCACCTGCTCGGCCAAGCACGTGCCGGGCTACGTCGAGAAGGCGGACGCGCTGCGCGCCGCCGGTGTCGACGAGATCTGGTGCGTGTCGGTCAACGATGCGTTCGTAATGGGCGCCTGGGGGCGCGAGCAGCACACCGCCGCCAAGGTGCGCATGATGGCTGATGGCAGCGCCGAGTTCACCAAGGCCGCCGGCTTGACGCTGGACCTCACGGCTCGCGGCATGGGCGTGCGCTCGCAGCGCTACTCGATGCTGGTAGTCGACGGCGTGGTCAAGTCGCTGAACATCGAGGCGCCGGGCAAGTTCGAAGTGAGTGACGCCGGCACGCTGCTCAAGCAGGCGCAGCAACTGCTCTGAAAATTCATCGGATGGTTGACAGTGGGTTATCCCTGCCGTCATAATCCGCAGCTTCGCCGAATTCCAGGTGCGTGCACACGCGGCGCACGCCGGGAACCGGATTCAGCCCAGGGACTTCGGTCTCGCTAACGGGCCCAAGACTGACCGAGTCGACCCAGCTGCTGGGCGATGCGGGAGAAGTTGGGGACAGACATGATTCAAATGCAATCGCGACTCGACGTCGCCGACAACACGGGTGCCAAGTCCGTCATGTGCATCAAGGTGCTCGGCGGGTCCAAGCGACGTTATGCCGGCATCGGCGACATCATCAAGGTCAGCATCAAGGAAGCTGCGCCGCGCGGCCGCGTCAAGAAGGGCGAGGTCTATAGCGCAGTGGTCGTGCGCACCGCCAAGGGCGTGTGTCGCAAGGATGGCTCGCTGATCAAGTTCGACGGCAATGCCGCCGTGCTGCTGAACGCCAAGCTGGAGCCGATCGGCACCCGCATCTTCGGCCCGGTGACGCGCGAGCTGCGCACCGAGCGCTTCATGAAGATCGTGTCGCTGGCTCCCGAAGTGCTCTGACGGCCTGTCGCTGGAAGGACGAAAGTCATGAACAAGATTCGCAAGGGCGACCAGGTCATTGTGCTGACCGGCCGCGACAAGGGCAAGCGCGGTTCGGTGATCGCGCGCGTCGATGACGACCGCGTCACCGTCGAAGGCGTGAACGTGGTCAAGAAGCACGTCAAGCCGAACCCGATGAAGGGCACCACCGGCGGCGTGATCGACAAGACCATGCCGATCCAACAGTCCAACGTCGCCATCTATAACGCGTCTACGGCCAAGGCCGACCGCGTCGGGATCAAGGTGCTGGCCGACGGCAAGAAGGTGCGCGTCTACAAGTCCAGCGGCGAAGAGATCAAGGCTTAAGGCGAGAACGACCATGGCTCAACAATCCACAGCGCGCCTGCAGGCCCACTACCGCGAGAAGGTGGTGCCGGACCTGATGACGAAGTTCGGCTACAAGTCCGTGATGGAAGTGCCGCGCCTGACCAAGATCACGCTGAACATGGGTGTCAGCGAGGCGGTGTCCGCGTCGGCGACCTCACCAAGATCGCCGGCCAGAAGCCCGTCGTCACCAAGTCGAAGAAGGCCATCGCCGGCTTCAAGATCCGCGACGGCGTGCCCATCGGCTGCATGGTCACGCTGCGTGGCGTGCAAATGTACGAGTTCCTCGACCGCTTCGTGACCATCGCGCTGCCGCGCGTGCGCGACTTCCGCGGCATCTCGGGCCGTTCGTTCGACGGCCGCGGCAACTACAACATCGGCGTCAAGGAACAGATCATCTTCCCGGAAATCGAGTACGACAAGGTGGATGCACTGCGTGGCCTGAACATCAGCATCACCACCTCGGCGAAGACCGACGACGAGTGCAAGGCGCTGCTGGTCGCCTTCAAATTCCCGTTCAAGAACTGAGGCGACCAATGGCCAAACTCTCGATCAAGCAACGTGAGCTGAAGCGCGAACAACTGGTCGCCAAGTACGCGAAGAAGTACGCGGAGCTGAAGGCGATCATCAACGACGCCAAGAAGTCCGACGAAGAGCGCTACGCCGCGCGCCTGGAGCTGCAAAAGCTGCCGCGCAACGCCAACCCGACCCGCCAGCGCAACCGCTGCGAACTGACGGGCCGCCCGCGCGGCACGTTCCGCAAGTTCGGGCTGGGTCGCAACAAGATTCGTGAACTGGCCTTCAAGGGCGACATCCCCGGTGTCGTCAAGGCCAGCTGGTAAGCCGGCACGAGTTAGGAGATATCACAAATGAGCATGAGTGATCCTATCGCCGACATGCTGACCCGCATTCGCAACGCACAACTCGTTGAGAAGGCCAGCGTCACGATGCCGTCGTCCAAGGTGAAGGTGGCGATCGCCAAGGTCCTGAAGGACGAAGGCTACATCGACGACTTCGCCGTGCGCGGCGATGCCAAGCCGGAACTCGAGATCGCGCTGAAGTACTACGCCGGCCGCGGCGTGATCGAGCGCATCGAGCGCGTCAGCCGCCCGGGTCTGCGCATCTACAAGGGCCGCCACGATATTCCGAACGTGATGAACGGGCTCGGCGTGGCCATCGTCACCACGCCCAAGGGCGTGATGACCGACCGCAAGGCGCGCCAGGCCGGCATCGGCGGCGAAGTGCTTTGCTACGTCGCCTAAGGGGGAGGTAAAGGAAATGTCCCGCGTAGGAAAAATGCCGATCGCCGTCCCGCAAGGCGTGGACGTGTCGATCACGGCCGACAAGATCAGCGTCAAGGGTGCCCAGGGCACGCTGGCGCGCGCCCCGAACCAGTTGGTGACGGTGAAGAACGACGGCGGCAAGCTGATGTTCGCGCCGGCCAACGACACGCCCGAGGCCGACGCGATGAGCGGCACGATGCGCGCGCTGGTGGCCAACATGGTCAATGGCGTGAGCAAGGGCTTCGAGAAGAAGCTGACGCTCGTCGGCGTGGGCTTCCGCGCCCAGGCCCAAGGCCAGAAGCTGAACCTGCAGATCGGTTTCTCGCACCCGGTGGTCAAGGACATGCCTGCCGGCATTACCGTGCAGACGCCGACGCAGACCGAAATTCTCATCAAGGGCGCCGACCGTCAGGTCGTGGGTCAGATCGCCGCCGAGGTGCGCGCGATCCGTCCGCCTGAGCCGTACAAGGGCAAGGGCATTCGTTACGCCGACGAGAAGGTCTCCCTCAAAGAGACCAAGAAGAAGTAAGGAGCCGCGCCATGTTGAACAAGAAGGATCAACGCGTCCGTCGTTCGCGCCAGACGCGCGCGCGCATCGCCACGCAGCGCGTCGCGCGCTTGACGGTGTTCCGCTCCAACCTGCACATCTACGCCAGCGTCATTTCCGACGACGGCGCCAAGGTGCTGGCCAGCGCGTCGACGGCCGAGAAGGAAGTGCGCGAGCAACTCGGCGCCGAGGGCAAGGGTGGCAATGCCGCCGCCGCGGCGATCATCGGCAAGCGCATTGCCGAGCGGGCCAAGGCCGCGGGCATCGAGAAGGTCGCCTTCGACCGCTCGGGCTTCGCCTACCACGGCCGCGTGAAGGCGCTGGCCGAGGCGGCGCGCGAAGCCGGTCTGCAGTTCTGACGCATAAGGATCGAAAGCAATGGCTAAGTTTCAACCGCGCGCGCAGACCGAAGGCAGTGACGACGGTCTGAAGGAAAAGATGATCGCGGTCAACCGCGTGACCAAGGTCGTGAAGGGCGGTCGCACGCTGAGCTTCGCGGCGCTGACCGTGGTGGGTGACGGCGATGGCCGCATCGGCATGGGCAAGGGCAAGGCCAAGGAAGTGCCGGTGGCGGTGCAGAAGGCCATGGAATCGGCCCGCCGCAACATGGTCAAGGTCGCGCTGAAGGAAGGCACGATCCATCACAAGGTCGCAGGCCAGCACGGCGCGGCCAAGGTGCTGATGGCGCCCGCCAAGAAGGGTGACGGCATCATCGCCGGCGGCCCCATGCGCGCTGTCTTCGAAGTGATGGGCGTGACCGACATCGTGGCCAAGAGCCTCGGCTCGAGCAACCCGTACAACATGGTGCGCGCGACGCTGAATGCGCTGACGCGCTCGACCACGCCGGCCGAAGTGGCGGCCAAGCGCGGCAAGACGGTTGAAGAGATCTTCAACTGAAGCTGCGACGGAGAACCCTCATGGCTGACAAGAAAACGCTGAAGATCCAGCTCGTCAGGAGCCCGATCGGCACCAAGGAATCGCACCGCGACACGGTGCGTGGCTTGGGCCTGCGCAAGCTCAACAGCGTGCGCGAGCTGGAAGACACGCCCGCGGTGCGCGGCATGATCAACAAGGTCTCGTACCTGGTGAAGGTGCTCTGACATGGAACTCAACACCATCAAGCCCGCCGAGGGCAGCAAGAAGGCGCGCCGCCGCGTCGGCCGCGGCATCGGCTCGGGCCTGGGCAAGACCGCGGGTCGCGGCCACAAGGGCCAGAAGTCGCGTTCGGGCGGCTTCCACAAGGTCGGCTTCGAAGGCGGCCAGATGCCGCTGCAGCGCCGCCTGCCCAAGCGCGGCTTCAAGTCGGTCTCGCTGAAGTACAACGCCGAGATCACGCTGGCCGATCTGCAGAAGCTGGCCGCCGACGAGGTGGACCTGCTCACGCTCAAGCAAGCCGGCCTGGTCGGCGAGCTGGCGCGCGTCGTCAAGGTCATTAAGTCGGGCGAGCTGAGCAAGAAGGTCGCGCTCAAGGGCGTCGGCGCCACCGCCGGCGCCAAGGCCGCGATCGAAGCCGCCGGCGGCTCGGTGGCCTAACAGGACACTCGCACCCGTGGCAACCAACGCGAATCAGCTGGCCAAGAGCGGCAAGTTCGGCGACCTGCGTCGCCGGCTTGTCTTCTTGCTGCTGGCGCTCGTGGTCTACCGCATCGGCGCGCACATTCCGGTGCCGGGCATCAATCCCGAGCAGCTGCAGGCCTTGTTCAAGGGGCAGCAGGGCGGCATCCTGAGCCTGTTCAACATGTTCTCGGGCGGCGCGCTGTCGCGCTTCACCGTGTTCGCGCTGGGCATCATGCCGTACATCTCGGCGTCGATCATCATGCAGTTGATGAGCTACGTCGTGCCTACGCTCGAGGCGATCAAGAAGGAAGGCGAAGCCGGCCGCCGCAAGATCACGCAGTACACGCGCTACGGCACGCTGGTGCTGGCCATCTTCCAGTCGCTGGGCATCGCGCTGGCGCTCGAAGGCACGTCGGGCCTCGTGATCAGCCCGGGCTTCGGCTTCCGCATGACGGCGGTGGTGAGCCTGGTGGCCGGCACGATGTTCCTGATGTGGCTGGGTGAGCAGATCACCGAGCGGGGCCTCGGCAACGGCATCTCGATCATCATCTTCGCCGGCATCGCCGCCGGCCTGCCGCGCGCCATCGGCGGGCTGCTGGAACTGGTGAGCACCGGCGCGATGAGCATCATCGTGGCGCTGTTCATCATCGCCATCGTCGCGATGGTGACCTTCGTCGTGGTGTTCGTCGAGCGCGGGCAGCGCAAGATTTTGGTGAACTATGCCAAGCGCCAGGTCGGCAACAAGGTCTACGGCGGCCAGTCGTCGCACCTGCCGCTGAAGCTGAACATGTCGGGCGTGATCCCGCCGATCTTCGCGTCGTCGATCATCCTGCTGCCGACCACCATCGTCAGCTGGTTCGCCACCGGCGATGGCCTGCGCTGGCTGAAGGACATCGCCGACGCGCTGCGTCCGGGGCAGCCGATCTACGTGCTGCTGTACGCCGCGGCGATCGTGTTCTTCTGCTTCTTCTACACGGCGCTGGTGTTCAACAGCCGCGAGACGGCCGACAACCTGAAGAAGAGCGGCGCGTTTGTTCCAGGCATCCGCCCGGGCGAGCAGACGGCGCGCCACATCGACAAGATCCTGTCGCGGCTGACGCTGGGCGGGGCGGTGTACATCACGCTGGTGTGCCTGCTGCCTGAATTTCTGGTGCTGAAGTACAACGTGCCGTTCTACTTCGGCGGGACCTCCCTGCTGATCATCGTCGTCGTCACGATGGACTTCTGGGCGCAGGTGCAGAGCTATGTGATGAGTCAGCAGTACGAGTCGCTTTTGAAGAAGGCGAATTTCAAGGCAAGCTGAGATGTCCAAGGACGACGTCATCCAGATGCAGGGTGAGATCGTGGAGAACTTGCCCAACGCGACGTTTCGCGTGAAGTTGGAGAACGGCCACGTTGTACTCGGCCACATTTCCGGAAAGATGCGCATGCACTACATCCGCATCCTTCCGGGAGACAGGGTGACCGTCGAGTTGACGCCCTACGATTTGAGTCGCGCTCGCATCGTGTTCCGCGCGAAGTGAGAGCTTAAGGAGAAGACCATGAAGGTAGCCGCATCGGTCAAGAAGATGTGCCGCAATTGCAAGATCATCCGCCGCAAGGGTGTGGTGCGCGTGATCTGCACCGACCCGCGCCACAAGCAGCGCCAAGGCTAAAAGGCTAAGCAGAGGAACACCATGGCACGTATTGCTGGTATCAATATTCCGCCGCACAAGCACGCCGAAATCGGCCTGACTGCGATCTACGGCATTGGCCGCACCACCGCACAGAAGATCTGCGAAGCGGCCGGCATTGCCTACTCGAAGAAGATCAAGGACCTGACCGACGGCGATCTCGAGAAGATCCGCGACGAAATCGGCAGGCTGACGATCGAAGGCGACCTGCGCCGCGAGATGTCGATCAACATCAAGCGCCTGATGGATCTGGGCTGCTATCGCGGCATGCGTCATCGCCGCGGCCTCCCCGTGCGCGGCCAGCGCACGCGCACGAATGCGCGCACCCGCAAGGGCCCGCGCAAGTCGGGCGCCATGGCCAAGAAGTAATCGGCGCGCTTTCGTCTTAAGGAACAGATATGGCCAAGGCACCTACCAACACCGCCGCGCGGCGTGTCAGCAAGAAGGTCCGCAAGAACATTGCGGACGGCATCGCGCACGTGCACGCGTCGTTCAACAACACCATCATCACCATCACCGACCGCCAGGGCAGCGCGCTGTCGTGGGCGTCCAGCGGTGGCCAGGGCTTCAAGGGCTCGCGCAAGAGCACGCCCTTCGCTGCGCAGGTGGCCGCCGAAACGGCCGGCCGCGCTGCCCAGGAGCAGGGCATCAAGAACCTGGACGTGCGCATCAAGGGCCCGGGCCCGGGTCGCGAGTCGTCGGTGCGTGCGCTGGCGTCGCTGGGCATCCGCATCACCTCGATTTCCGACGTGACGCCGGTGCCGCACAACGGTTGCCGCCCGCAGAAGCGCCGCCGCATCTGAGCATTTTTCCCGCGGGTCGGCGGTGCCTCCAGGCAGCGCCGACTTTCGCACTTTGAAGCCCACCGTCCGAGCGCCCATAACAACACCCGCCGGACTCGCGCGATGAAACATCTCGCGTCAGATTGAACAGAGGACACGCAAGTGGCACGTTACCTAGGACCCAAGGCCAAGCTGGCCCGCCGCGAAGGCACCGACCTTTACCTGAAGAGCGCGCGCCGCGCGATCAGCGACAAGGCCAAGTTCGACTCCAAGCCCGGCCAGCACGGCCGCACCTCCGGCTCACGCACCAGCGACTTCGGCCTGCAACTGCGCGAGAAGCAGAAGGTCAAGCGCATGTACGGCGTGCTGGAGCGCCAGTTCCGCCGCTACTTCGCCGAAGCCGAGCGCCGCAAGGGCAACACCGGCTCGAACCTGCTGACGCTGCTGGAGTCGCGCCTGGACAACGTCGTCTATCGCATGGGCTTCGGCAGCACGCGCGCCGAAGCGCGCCAGCTGGTGTCGCACCAGGCGATCACGGTCAACGGCAAGGTCGTCAACATCGCGTCGTACCTGGTCAAGGCCGGTGACGTGGTGGCCATCCGCGAAAAGTCGAAGAAGCAGCTGCGCATCGTCGACGCGCTGAAGCTGGCCGAGTCGATCGGCCTGCCGGCGTGGGTGGAAGTGAGCGCCTCCAAGATGGAAGGCGTGTTCAAGAAGGCGCCCGACCGCGATGAGTTCGGCGCCGACATCAACGAATCGCTGATCGTCGAACTGTATTCGCGTTAAACACAAGGGCGGGACGGCCTGGCGGCCGCCCTTCTCGGTGGGCTCCGCGTTGCCGGGTCGGAGCGCTGCAACGAAACCCGGCAGGTCCATCAGCCTTATCGGTGTAACGAGCCGAGGGTATTGACAGGAACATCACTCAATGCAAACCAATCTGCTGAAACCCAAAGCCATCAATGTGGAGCCGCTGGGCGGCCACCGCGCCAAGGTCACGCTCGAGCCCTTCGAACGCGGCTACGGCCACACGCTGGGCAACGCGCTGCGTCGCGTGCTGCTGTCGTCGATGGTGGGTTACGCGCCGACGGAAGTTACCATCGCCGGCGTGCTGCACGAGTACTCGACGATCGATGGCGTGCAGGAAGACGTGGTGCACATCATGCTCAACCTCAAGGGTGTGGTGTTCCGTCTGCACAACCGCGACGAAGTGACGCTGGTGCTGCGCAAGGAAGGCGAAGGCCCGGTCACGGCCGGCGACATCCAGACGCCGCACGACGTCGAGATCATCAACCCCGAGCACGTGATTGCGCACTTGGCGCAAGGCGGCAAGCTCGACATGCAGATCAAGATCGAGAAGGGCCGCGGCTACGTGCCCGGCACGCTGCGCCGCTACGGCGACGAGCCGACCAAGGCCATCGGCCGCATCGTGCTCGATGCTTCCTTCTCGCCGGTCAAGCGCGTCAGCTACGCGGTGGAGAACGCGCGCGTCGAGCAGCGTACCGACCTCGACAAGCTGGTGATGGAGATCGAGACCAACGGCGCCATCTCGCCGGAGGAAGCGATCCGCGCGTCGGCCAAGATCCTCGTCGAGCAGCTCGCCGTGTTCGCGCAGCTCGAGGGCAGCGAGATTGCCGCCTTCGACCAGCCGGCACAGCGCAGCACGCAGTTTGACCCGATCCTGCTGCGCCCGGTCGACGAGCTCGAGCTCACGGTGCGCTCGGCCAACTGCCTGAAGGCCGAGAACATTTACTACATCGGCGACCTGATCCAGCGTACCGAGACCGAGCTGCTGAAGACGCCGAACCTCGGCCGCAAGTCGCTCAACGAGATCAAGGAAGTGCTGGCTTCGCGCGGGCTCACGCTCGGCGCACGGCTGGAGAACTGGCCCCCGCAGGGCCTGGACAAGCGCTGATTCATCAGCGCAGTGCTGCTCCCGGTACCTGACACGGCCGGGAGAACAATGAAGGAAAGGAAAGCACCATGCGTCACCGTCAAGGACTTCGCAAACTCAACCGCACCAGCGAGCACCGCCTCGCGATGCTGCGCAACATGTGCGTCTCGCTGCTGCAGCACGAGGCCATCAAGACCACCGTGCCGAAGGCCAAGGAACTGCGCCGCGTCGTCGAGCCGCTGATCACGCTGGGCAAGGAGCCGACGCTGGCCAACCGCCGCCTCGCTTTCGATCGCCTGCGCGACCGCGACATCGTGACCAAGCTGTTCAACGAGCTGGGCCCGCGCTACAAGGCGCGCCCGGGCGGCTACACGCGCATCCTGAAGATGGGCTTCCGCGTCGGCGACAACGCGCCGATGGCCTTCGTCGAGCTGGTGGATCGCCCCGAGCCGGCCGAAGCCGAAGCTACGACCGAAGCCGCCGAGTAAACCCGGCAGCAGCACCCCGACAAAGGCCAGCGTAAGCTGGCCTTTGTGCTTCTTGGCACACTCCCGACAAGCTCGTCAAGCGCTACAACGGTCAGACCGTCGTCAACGACCTGTCGTTGGATATTCGCGCCGGCGAATGCCTCGGCGTGATCGGCCCCAACGGTGCCGGCAAGACGACGACGATCCGCATGTGCCTGGGCCTCGTCGGCCCCGATGCGGGCGAGATCCAGGCCTTCGGCATGCCGATCCCGCGCGCGGTGCGCGAGGCGAAGAAGCGCATCGGCGTCGTCACGCAGTTCGACAGCCTGGACCCGGATTTCAGCTGCGCGGAAAACCTGCGCGTCTATGGCCGCTACTTCGG
>VBDL01000138.1 GCA_005884255.1 Betaproteobacteria bacterium
CGCGATCGGCGTGCCGCGGACGGCTTCCGCCGCTTCTTGGTCGCCACCCCGAATGGGAACACTTGCTGTGTACCCCTCCGTGTACCCCTCGAGGCTCAGAAAGACAAACGGGTTAGCTCCTTGAGAGAGCTAACCCGTTGTTTTGATTGGTGCGGCTGGCAGGATTCGAACCCACGACCCCTTGGTTCGTAGCCAAGTACTCTATCCAACTGAGCTACAGCCGCGAAGCCGTGGACTATAGCACAAGCGAGAAGCGCATCAGGCGATCTGCGCCGCTTCCGCGTGGCACAGCGCGGCGCGCTGCGGGTCGGATTCGTCGTCGGCCAGGCGCGCGAGCAGTTGCCAGGCGTGGCGCCGCGCCGCGGGGCTCAAGGCATCGTCCTGCGCGGCCTGCTCGAGCAGGCGGCGTGCCTTGCCCCACAGCTGCCGCTCGGCGAACACCGAGCCCACTGCATAGGCCACCGCAGGCTCGTTCGGATGGCCTTGCACCGCGAACTCCAGCCGCGGCAGCCAGTCGATGGTGATGCCGTCGGCGGCAGCCACCAGCGCGTGCGCGACGGCCGCGCGCTCGTCGGTTGCGAGCTCGTCGATGCGATCCCAGAATGGCCGCAGCCAGGCGCGTGCGCTGTCGGCGGCGCCAAGCGCCGCGGCGCGCGCCGCGGCATGCGCCGCCACGTGAGGATCGCGGCGGTCCGCCGGGTCGAAGCCCTGCCACGCACGGCGCAACTGGTCGGCATCGCGCGCGGCGTTGAGCACGTCCACGGCCAGCGAGCGCAGCAGGCCCTGCGCGGCCGTCTTCGAGAAGGCCTGGTGCTTGGCCAGCAGCCGCGCAGTGCGCAGCGCCTCGGCGGGTTGGTCGGCCAGCCGCGCCGCCTGCAGCTTCAGGCGCAGCGCCTGCGAGCGCCGCGCCACGCCAGGCGGCAGCTCGGCCAGCAGCTCCAGCGCGCGCTCGGCATCGCGGTCGTCGAGGGCCCATTCGGCGGCGAGCAGGCGCGCGCCTTCGTCGGCGCTGCGCGATGCACCGGTGCGCTTGATCAGCCGCAGCGCACGGCGAAGCTGCTCGTCGCGCCGCGAGCGGTCTTGCAGGCGGTGCAGGCTGCCGGCGGCGAGCAGGTGCGCGAGCACGCGAAATTCCTCGTCGCGGACAAGCTCGGGCGTGTCGTCCTGGATGCCCATGGCCGTCAGTGCCGCCTTGTGCGCGCGGCTGTAGCGCCCGCCGTACGACTCGGCCAAAGCCTCGCGCAGCGCAGCCTGGGCGGCGCGCTCGCGGCGCAGCACGCGCCACTGGTGCGCACGCGCGGGCAGGCTGATCAGTGCATTGATCGAGTTGAACACGACGACCAGCGCGACGCAGGCGGCCACCAGCACCAAGAGGAAAATGTTCAACGAGACATCGAAGCGCCAGCCGCTCCAGTAGACGCTCACCAGCGCATCGTTGCGCCCGAACCCGGTGGCGGCAACCACCGCCACGGTGAACAGCAGGACCAGCCAGATGACGGTGCGCATTGCCTGGACAGATCAGCGGCCCGCGCCCGCGGTGGCCAAGGCGGCCAGCGTTTCATCGGGCCGCGGCAGATTGATCTGGCGCGCCTGCGCGCTCACCTGGCGCACGACCTCGATGGTCTGCGACACGCGGCGCGAGCCGCGGTCGAAGTAACGCTCCAGCGCGGACTGTGCCTCGCGCAGGTCGGATTGCGCGATGTCGAACTGGCGGCTGAGCACTGCCAGCCGCGCATTGAGCAGGCGCAGCTTGAGGTTCTCGCGCAGGAAGAATTGCTGCTCCGGCGTGACCAGCATGGCCTCGGGATGATCGATGCGCGTCACGCGCACCAGTGCGCGCGCCTCGTCGCGCACGTCGCCCCAGCTGCGCTGCAGCCACGCGCGCCAGGCGGGGTCGAGTGAGCTCAGCCACGAGCTCTCTTCGCGCGGCGCCGAGGCGGGGCTGGCCGAGCGCGGCGCGGGCGCGGCGTGCTTGGCCGCGGGCTTGCTGGCCGCATCGCGAGCGGCCGTGGCCACCGCGAGCAGAGGCAGCTCGTCGATCTGGCGCACGACCTCGTCGAGGCGGATCGTCAGACTGGCGATGTCGGTGGTGCCCACGGCCTTGGCGCGATCCAGGTCGCGCGCCAGCGCACGGCGCACGCCTTCGAGCCGCGGCTCCTTGTGGCGCGCGAGCCGTTCGTCGGCCTGCTTGAGCGTGGCCAGCAGCGGCTCGGTGCTGCCGGTGATGGCAGACTGCTGCATCGCCACGCGGATGGCGGACTCGATGTCGGCCACCAGGTTCTCATCGCGTGAGCGCGACAGCGACTGGATCAGCTCCTCCAGCTGCGAGCGCTGCAGCGCGGCTTCGGTGACGCGCACGTCGACCAGCGAGACCTTGGCCGCCGCGTCGCGCGAGAGGTCTTGTGCCTGCTTGGCGAGCAGCTTGGCCTCGGTGGCCTGGCCCTGGCTGTCGGCCTGGCGGCGCACGAGTTCCTGCTCGAGGGCGCGCACGCGCTGCTGCGTGGTCCAGGCGGCGCCCAGGCTGCCCAGGCACAGCACGGCGAGCAAGGCGGCCCACCCGACCAGCCAGCGCGGCGATCGTTGGCGGGGCTTCGGGGGAGTAGCAGGGGTCGGGGCAGCGTCGCTCACGGTCGCGTCGATTCTATGTGCGCCGCGATCGTCGATATCGCGGCGATCACCCCCGCTTCGGTGGGCAGCGCTTCGTGCACCTCGCGCATGCCCTGCGCGTGTGCGCTCGCCGCGATGCGTGGGTGCGTGGCCAGCGCCCGGGCCTGGCTCCAGTCGGTGGCTGCGGGTGCGAGACGGGACAAGTGCTCGATGGCCTGCGAGCTGCTGAAGAGCCACAGGTGCTCGCGCGGCCGCGCCAGCGCCTCGGCGAGCAGCCGGCTTGCCACCGCGTCGAGCACGGGCAGCGCCCGCGCATAGGCCTGCACGAAGCGCACCGCAGCGCCCTGCGCCTTCAGCGTATCGGCCAGCCAGTTGCGCCCGCCGTCGCCGCGCACGATCAGCACCGAGTGGCCGCGCCAATCGCGCGGCGCGAGGCAGGCGTGCCACAAGGCCTCGGAATCGAACTGCGGCGCATCGGCCGGGGGCTCGATGACCTGCGTCGGCGGCACGCCGTTGGCGCGCAGCGCCGCGGCCGTGCCGGGCCCGGTGCAAGCAGCGAGCACCTGCGATGGCCAACCCTCCGCGGCCGGCCGCACGGCGAAGAAGTGCGCTACCGCGTTGGGGCTCACGAAGAGCGCCATCGCGTCGCGCGGCAAAGCAGCCCAGGCGTCTTGCACCTGTCGCGCATCCTTCGGTGCCGCGACATCGATCAATGGCAAGGCCTGCGCGTCCAGCCCCGCGGCGCGCAGCCGCTCGACCCAGGCGTCGGCCTGCGGCTGCGGGCGAGTGACCAGCACGCGCAGCGCCACGGCCAGCTCAGCCCGCAGACGCCAGGTAGGCGTCGCCGCCCTGGGCGCGCAGCTCGGCGGCGGCGCGCTCGCCAAGCGCGCGCGCGCTGGCCTCATCGCTCACCGCTGCGTCCAGGTGCACATGCAGCAACGGGCGCGACAGATCGGCGTCGAGCGCGCCGAGCGCGGCGCTTAAGCGCAGCCGCTCGCCCTGCCATTCAGCATGCGCAGCCAGCGGCATGCTGCAGCTGCCGCCGAGTGCGCGCGACACGGCGCGCTCGGCCTCCACCGCCAGCGCGGTGGGCGGGTGCGCCAGCGCGGCCAGCTGCTCGCGCAAGGCCTGGTTGTCTTCGCGCACCTCGATCGCCAGCGCGCCTTGGCCGGCGGCCGGAATCATCTGCTGCGCATCGAAGATCGAGCGGATGCGCGGCGCCAGCCCGAGCCGCTTCAGGCCCGCGGCGGCGAGCACGATGGCGTCGTACTGACCGTCATCGAGCTTGCGCAGCCGCGTGTCGAGGTTGCCGCGCAGCGGCTCGATGCGCAGGTCCGGGCGCAGCGCCTTCAGTTGCGTCAGCCGGCGCAGGCTGGAGGTGCCGACCACGCTGCCTTCGGGCAACGCGGCGAGCGTGTCGACCTTGTTCGAGACGAAGGCGTCGCGCGGGTCTTCGCGCTCGAGCACCGCGGCGAGCACGAAGCCGGCGGGCAGGTCCATCGGCACGTCCTTCAGTGAATGCACCGCGATGTGCGCGCGGCCTTCTTCGAGCGCGGTTTCCAGCTCCTTGACGAACAGTCCCTTGCCGCCGACCTTGGACAGCGTCTTGTCGAGGATCTGGTCGCCGCGCGTGGTCATGCCCAGCAGCTCGACGGCCAGGCCGAAGCGCTCGCGCAGCAGCGCGCGCACATGCTCGGCCTGCCACAGCGCGAGGCGGCTCTCGCGCGTAGCAATGGTTAAGGTGTTTTGCATCCGCGGATTATCCCGCGGCCCTGTTAGCATCGCGATTGGTAATCCGGTTACGAAACTCGAGGAAACCATGCCGCGTCCCTCTGGAGCCTCCCCTGCCCCGCGTCCTGTCGACGCCCGCCCGCCGCGCCTGAAGGCCGACGACGCCGCCGAGAAGAACCGCCCGCTGGTCGAGGACATCCGCCTGCTCGGGCGCATCCTCGGCGACGTGATTCGCGAGCAGGAAGGCAAGGAGGCCTTCGAGCTGATCGAGCGCGTGCGCCAGCTCTCGGTGGCCTATCGCCTGAAGCGCGACGCCTCTGCCGGCCGCGTGCTCGACCGGCTGCTGAAGAACCTGTCGGGCGACCAGACGGTGAGCGTGATCCGCGCCTTCAGCTACTTCTCGCACCTGGCCAACATCGCGGAAGACCGCCACCACGTGCGCCGCCGCGAGCACCACGAGGCGCAAGGCCACCTGCAGGAGGGGTCGCTGGCGATGAGCTTCGAGCGGCTGGCGCGCGCCGACATCCGCGCCGCCGACATCGCCGCCACCTTGAAGCACGCCTACATCTCGCCGGTGCTCACCGCGCACCCGACCGAGGTGCAGCGGCAAAGCATTCTCGACGCCGAGCGCGCGATCGCGGAGTTGATCGGCCGACGCGACAGCCTGCACACCGAGCGCGAGCTGGCCGAGACCGAGGCGCTGATCCGCGCGCGCATCACGCAGCTGTGGCAGACGCGCATGCTGCGCACCGCGAAGCTCACGGTGGCCAATGAGATCGACAACGCGCTGTCGTACTACCACGCGACGTTTCTGCGGCAGATCCCGCGGCTGTATGGCGAGCTCGAGCAGGCGCTCAACGGCCACGAGGTGGCGCCGTTCTTTCGCATGGGCAACTGGATCGGCGGCGACCGCGACGGCAACCCCAACGTCAGCGCCGACACGCTGCGCCACGCGCTGGCGCGACAGAGCGAGACGGTGCTGCGCTTCTACCTCACCGAGGTGCATGAGCTGGGCGCGGAGCTGTCGGTGTCTGAGAGCCTGGTTGGCGTAACCCCCGAGATGCAGGCGCTGGCCAAGGCCTCGCCCGACCGCAGCGAGCATCGGCTGGATGAGCCCTATCGCCTCGCGCTGACCGGCATGTATGCGCGGCTGGCCGCGACGCTGCACGAGCTCACCGGCACCGAGGCGCTGCGCCACGCGGTGGCACCGCAGAACCCGTATGCGAGCGCCGACGAATTCCTCGCCAACCTGCGGACCATCGAGGCGTCGCTCAAGTCCCACCACGCGCAGCCGTTGATCGAGCCGCGCCTGAAGCCGCTGATGCGTGCGGTGCAGGTGTTCGGTTTTCACCTGGCCACCGTCGACCTGCGGCAGAGCTCCGACAAGCACGAAGCCGTGGTGGCCGAGTTGCTGCAGGCCGCGCGCATCGAGCGCGATTACTCGGCGCTGCCCGAAGCGGCACGCCGCGAGCTGCTGCTCAAGCTGCTCAATGATGCGCGGCCGCTGCGCGTGATCGGTCATCGCTACTCGGAGCTGGCCGATGGCGAGCTGGCGATCTTCGAGGCGGCGCGCGAGATGCGCGCCCGCTTCGGCGCAGGCGCGATCCGCCACTACATCATTTCGCACACCGAGGACGTGAGCGACCTGCTGGAGGTGCTGCTGCTGCAGAAAGAAGTGGGCCTGCTGCGCGGCACGCTCGATGACGCGGCCCTTGCCGACCTGATCGTCGCGCCGCTGTTCGAGACCATCGGCGATCTGCGCAATGCCGCGGGCATCATGCGCGCGTTCTACGCGCTGCCCGGCGTGCTCGATCTCATCACACGCAGCGGCGGCGAGCAGGACGTGATGCTCGGCTACAGCGACAGCAACAAGGACGGCGGTTTCTTCACCAGCAGCTGGGAACTCTATCGCGCCGAGGTCGCGCTGGTCGAGCTGTTCCAGCCCTTGAAGGACGAGCACGGCGTCACCTTGCGCCTGTTCCACGGCCGCGGCGGCACCGTGGGGCGCGGCGGCGGGCCGAGCTACCAGGCCATCCTCGCGCAGCCGCCGGGCACGGTGAACGGGCAGATCCGCCTCACCGAGCAAGGCGAGGTGATCGCATCCAAATACGCGCACCCGGAGATCGGCCGCCGCAACCTCGAGACGCTGGTCGCTGCCACGCTGGAAGCGACGCTGCTGCACGGCCAGGCGTCGACGCGCTGGGGCGCGCCGAAGGCCTTTCTCGATGCGGCCGAGGACCTGAGCCGCTCGTCTACGAGACGCCCGGCTTCACCGACTACTTCTTCGCCGCCACGCCAATCCGCGAGATCGCCGAGCTGAACATCGGCTCGCGCCCCGCGTCGCGCAAGTCCACACGCGCGATCGAGGACCTGCGCGCGATTCCCTGGGGCTTCAGCTGGGGCCAGTGCCGTGTCGCCCTGCCCGGCTGGTGCGGCTTCGGCTCCGGCGTCGAGGCCTTTCTCGGCACGGCGGTGAAGGCGCGCAAGGAGCGCCTCGCGCTGCTGCAGAAGATGCACAAGCAGTGGCCGTTCTTCCGCACGCTGCTGTCCAACCTCGACATGGTGCTGGCCAAGAGCGACCTGCGCATCGCCGCGCGCTATGTCGAGCTGGTGGAGGACAAGAAGCTCGGCAAGAAGATCTTCGCAGCGATCCAGGCCGAGTGGGTGAAGACCAACGAGGCGCTGAACCTTATCACCGGCGAGGCGCAGCGGCTGCAATCCAACCCCGCCCTGGCGCGATCGATCGAGCACCGCTTCCCCTATCTCGACCCGCTGAACCACCTGCAGGTCGAGCTGATGCGCCGCTACCGGCTGCGCCGCGAAGGCGACCCGCAGAACGCGCGCGTGCAGACGGGCATCCACATCTCGATCAACGGGGTGGCGGCCGGCCTGCGCAACACAGGCTGATCAGAGTAGGGGGCGCAGCAGCTGCGCCGCCTCGCGCAGCAGCGGCAGCAGCTTGTCCACCGTCTGCTGCGGCGTGTAGGCCTGGCTCTGCACCGTCATGCCGATGGCGCCCTTGCACTCGCCCTTGCGATCCTTCAGCGCCATCGCGATGCCACTCAGCCCCAGGTCCAGCTGCTGGTCCGTCATCCAGTAGTCCAGCGCACGCGCCGCGTGCACGACCTCGCGAAAGCGCGCCGGCTCGGTGACGGTGTGGGAGGTGAAGCTGGCGAACTCGTGCGCGGCGATCCAGGCGTCCAGCGCTTCGTCGCTGTAGGTCGAAAGGATGGCAATGCCCGGCGTCACCACATGCGCTGGCGCGCGCACGCCCACGTGGTAGCCGATGGACACGAAGCGTGGCGCGTTGCTGCGCGCGACGTAGACCACCTCGTGCCCGTCGAGCACGCTGACGTTGACCGTCTCGCCGCTTTGCATCGACACGCGCTGGATGAAGGGCTGCACAAGGCGCGGCAGGCGCGCCGCGCCGAGGTAGCTCTGGCCCAGGCGCAGCACGCGCGGCGTCAGCCAGAAGTGCTTGCCGTCGCCGTCGGCGTAGCCGAAGTGCATCAGGCTCAGCAGGTAGCGGCGCGCCGCCGTGCGCGTGAGGCCGGCGCGCTCGGCCGCCTCGCTGGGCGTGAGCCGTGGGTGATCATCGTCGAAGGCCTCGATGACCCTCAGGCCCTTGCCCAGGCCTTCGATCAGGTCCTTGCGGTCGATGTCGCGTGCTGCCTGGTCCATCCCCGAGCTAACCCTTGAAGCGAGCGATCATCGCTCGCCTTGCGCGATCATCGCGCGTTTTCGCCGATGCTGTCTTGTGGTGGATGCAGCGTGTGCCTAAGGTTCGCACCA
>VBDL01000139.1 GCA_005884255.1 Betaproteobacteria bacterium
TCTCTCCACGCATGGCGAGCCGGTGCCGGGCTCGTGCGTGCTGGTCACGCTCGAAGGCACGCGGCCGATGCTGGTGGAGGTGCAGGCGCTGGTCGATTCCGGCGGCCCCAGCCCGCGACGGCTGAGCGTCGGCCTCGAACGCGATCGACTGGCCATGCTGCTCGCGGTGCTGCATCGCCATGCCGGCGTGTCGGCCTTGGACCAGGACGTGTTCGTCAACGCGGTCGGCGGCGTGCGCATCAGCGAACCGGCGGCCGACCTCGCAGTGTTGCTGTCGATCCACAGCTCGTTGCGCGGGCGGCCGCTGCCGCGTGGCTTCATCGCGTTCGGTGAAGTCGGCTTGGCCGGCGAGGTGCGGCCGGCGCCGCGCGGCCAGGAGCGGCTGAAGGAGGCCGCCAAGCTCGGCTTCTCGGTGGCGCTGGTGCCCAAGGCCAACGCGCCGAAGAAGCCGATCGAGGGGCTGACGATCCACGCCATCGAGCGCGTGGAGCAAGCCGCGGCGCTGCTGCGCGAGCTCGGTTGATTACGCCGCCTCTGCAAAAAGTTCATACTGGTCGATCGATCGCCTGTAGATGTTTCAATGACCGACATCACCGCGACGCCGACCGAGCCATCGGATGACTCGCGGGTCGGCTCGACACCCAGCACGCTGGACTTCCCCGTGGTGGGCATCGGCGCATCGGCCGGCGGGCTCGAGGCCTTGCTGAAGTTCTTCGAGAACCTGCCGCCCGACTGCGGCATGGCCTTCGTCGTCGTGCTGCATCTGTCGCCCAAGCACAGCAGCAATGTGCCGACGCTGCTGCAGAACGTGACGCCGCTGCCGGTGCGGCATGTCAGCGGGCCGGTGGGAATCGAGCGCAATCACGTCTATGTGATCCCGCCGGGCAAGCTGCTGGCGATGGACGACAACGCGCTGGACATCACCGATGCCGATCGCCCGCGCGGCCGCCACGTGGCCATCGACCTGTTCTTCCGCTCGCTGGCGCAGACGCATGGCTCGCGCGCCGTCGGCATCGTGCTGTCGGGCTCGGGCGCCGACGGCTCGGCGGGCATTGCGCACGTCAAGGAGCAAGGCGGCCTGACCTTCGCGCAGGTGCCCGACGAGGCCGACTTCGACAGCATGCCGCGCAGCGCGATCGCCACCTCGGCGATCGACTTCGTGCTGCCGGTGGCGCAGATGCCGGGCAAGCTGATCGACCTCAGCACCGCCGCGCGCAACATCCACCTGCCGCCGATCGCCGAGCCGGACAAGGGATTGCCACCGAAGCCGGGGCTGCCGCCGACCGGGCACGAGGCCGACGAGGTGCTGCGCGACATCCTCGTCACGCTGCGCGCGCGCACCGGCCACGACTTCCGCCACTACAAGCGCGCGACGATGATGCGTCGCCTGGAGCGCCGCCTGCAGGTCAACGGCCTGAGCGACCTGCCTAGCTACCGGGCGCACCTGCATGCGAACGCCGATGAGGCGCCGGCCTTGCTGAAGGACCTGCTGATCGGCGTGACCAACTACTTCCGCGACAGCGAGAGCTTCGACGTGCTGGCGCACGACGTGGTGCCTCAGTTGTTCGAAGGCCGCTCGCCGCAGGAGCAGCTGCGCGCCTGGGTCGCCGGCTGCGCCACCGGCGAGGAGGCCTATTCGCTGGCCATGCTGCTGTGCGAGCAAGCTGCGCGCATCGCGGAACCGCCGGACATGCTGGTCTTCGCCACCGACATCGACGAGCGTGCCATCACCACGGCGCGCGCCGGCCTGTACCCGGAGTCGATCTTGACCGACGTGTCGCCGACGCGCCTGCGCCAGTTCTTCACCAAGGAAGACACGCAGTACCGCATTCGCAAGGAGGTGCGCGAGAAGCTGCTGTTCGCGCAGCACAACCTGTTGCGCGACCCGCCGTTCTCGCAGCTCGACCTGATCTCGTGCCGCAACCTGATGATCTACATCGATCGCGATGTGCACAACGAGATGCTGGAGATCTTCCACTTCGCGCTCAAGCCCGGCGGCTTTCTCTTCCTCGGCAGCTCGGAATCGGCCGACACCGCCTCGCAGCTGTTCACGCCGGTGGACAAGAAGCACCGCATCTATCGCGCCAACAACCTGTCGCGCGGCCGGCGCATGCTGCCCGCGCTGCCGCTGCGCCTGGGCGCCGCCGGCACGCCCACCGTCGAGCTGCCGCTGCTGCGCAGCAAGACCTCGTTCGCCGACGCGCACCAGCGCCTGCTGCTGCAGCATGCGCCGCCGTCGGTGCTGATCAACAGTGAATCGGAGATCGTGCACCTGTCGGACAACACCGGCGCCTTTCTGCGCCTGGCGCCCGGCGCGCCGTCGCACAACCTGCTCAGCCTGGTGCTGCCCGAGCTGCGGCTGGAGCTGCGCGCAGCGCTGCTGCAGGCCAGGCAGAGCGGGCGCAGCGTCGAGGCGCGCCACGTGAAGGTGCAGCGTGGCGGCAGGCCGCGCTACGTCAGCATGGTGGTGCGGCCGGTGCGCGACACCGTGTCCAACGCCGAGTTCACGCTGGTGATGTTCGACGAGGTCGACGACACGCTGGGCGCCGAGCATCCGAACAACGAGCTCGACCCGGCGATGACGCACCTCGAGGGCGAGCTGCAGCGCACGAAAGACCAGCTCAAGGCCTCGATCGAGCAGGGCGAAACCTCCACCGAGGAGCTGCGCGCGTCCAACGAGGAGCTGCAGGCCATCAACGAGGAGCTGCGCTCGACCACCGAGGAGCTGGAGACCAGCAAGGAGGAGCTGCAGTCGATCAACGAGGAGCTGGTCACCGTCAACCAGGAGCTGAAGATCAAGGTCGAGGAGACCGGCAAGATCAACGACGACCTGCAGAACCTGATCGCCTCCACCGACATCGCGACGGTGTTCGTCGACCGCGGCATGAGCATCAAACGCTACACACCGCGCGCCACCGACATCTTCAACCTGATCCCGTCGGACGTCGGCCGCTCGCTGCTGGACATCACGCACCGGCTGGACTATCCGCAGCTCGCCGCCGACACCTCGGCCGCCTTCCAGTCGCTGCAGATCGTCGAGCGCGAGGTGCACAGCAGCGACGACAAGTGGTACATCGCGCGGCTGCTGCCCTACCGCACGCTGGAGGATCACATCGGCGGCGCGGTGCTGACCTTCATCGAGATCACGCGGCGCCGGCGCGCCGAGCAGCAGCTGCATGAGGAGCAGGACCGCATGCGGCTGGTGGCAGCGAGCACGCGGGACTACGCCATCTTCACCACCGACATGCAAGGGCACGTCGCCACCTGGAACCAGGGCGCGCAGAACATCTTCGGCTACCCCGAGGCCGAGATGCTCGGCCAATCGAGCGCCGTGCTGTATCTGCCGGGAGACCGCGAGCGCGGCGCCTTCGACGACGAGCTGCGCCGCGCGCGCGAGCAGGGCCGCGCCGAGGGCGATCGCTGGATGCTGCGCAAGGATGGCTCGCGCTTCTTCTGCAGCGGCATCCTGACGGCGCTGGAGGGCGGCCAAGGCTTCGCGAAGATCGCGCGCGACCTCACCAGCCTCAAGCAGGCCGAGACCGAGCGCGAGAGGCAGCTCAAGCGCGAGGCGGCCGCGGCGGCGCAGGCACGCGCCGTCAGCGAGATGAAGGACGAGTTCCTCGCCGTGCTGTCGCACGAGCTGAAGAACCCGCTGAACCTGATCCTCGTCAACGCCGAGCTGCTGACGCGCCTGCCCGAGTCGCGCGGCATCGCGCCGGTGGCGCGTGCGGCCGACGTGATCCGCCGCACGGTGATGAGCCAGGCGCAGATCATCGACGACCTGCTGGACATGTCGCGCGTGCAGACCGGCAAGCTGGCGCTCAACCTCGGCGAGGTCAACGGGTCGGCGGCGCTGGAGTCCATCGTCGCCGCCGCGAGCGCCGATGCAGCGGCGCGCCATCTGCAGCTGACGCTGCAGCCGCCGGCAAAGCGCGTGGCGGTGCATGCCGACCCGGTGCGGCTGGAGCAGATCATGTGGAACCTGCTCAGCAACGCGATCAAGTTCACGCCGGCCGGCGGCTCGATCACGGTGTCGCTGCAGCAGGAAGACGGCATGGCGCGGCTGGACGTGGCCGACACCGGCCGCGGCATCGCGCCGGATTTCCTGCCCAAGGTGTTCGACATGTTCCGCCAGGCCGAGAGCCGCAGCACACACTACGAGGGCGGCCTCGGCATCGGGCTGGCGCTGGTGAAGCAGCTCGCGCGGCTGCAGGGCGGGCGCGTCGAGGCGCATTCCGAAGGGCTGGGCCGCGGCGCGCGCTTCTCGGTGTGGCTGCCGCTGCACAACGGCGCGGCGACCGGCCGCGCCGCCGAGGCCGCCTCGCCTGCGAGCACCATCGCCGGGTTGCGCGTGCTGATCGTCGACGATGCCGAGGAGACGATCGGCGCGCTCGGCGAGCTGCTCAAGCTCGAGGGCGCGCACGTCAGCGGCGCCACCAGCGTGCCGCAGGCGCTGCAGATGATCGGCGAGCAGAGCTTCGACCTCATCGTCTCGGACATCGCGATGCCCGGCATGAACGGCTACGAGCTGCTGCTGCAGTTGCGCCAGCGCCCGGACGCCGCGAACACGCCGACCATCGCGCTCAGCGGCCTCGGCCGCCCGGCCGACGCCAAGCGCGCGCTGGACGCCGGCTTCGATGCGCACCTGGGCAAGCCGGTGACGCTCGAGGCCTTGACCGAGGCGATGCGCCTGGCGCGCGAGCACCGGCGCGCCCGTGCCGGCGAGTGATCACGACGCCCTCTCCAGCAGCCAGTAGCCCTCGATCTCGTCACCCTCGAAGCCGCGGTGGCCGTAGGCGCGCCACTGGCTGCGGTAGGCGAGCATCGCGACGCGCTTCAGGCCGCTGGCATCGGCGCGCGGGCCCAGCGGCGTGGCGTGGATGCCGCGCGCCAGCAGCGCACTCAGGCGCCGCTGCACCAGCCCCGGCCGGCTGCGATAAGGCACGTCTTCGTAGGCGATCCACGACGTGCGCGCCGCACCGGCCAGCGCCGCGTCGGACAGCAGCACGTGGTCGATGTGATGCAGGCCGAGCGGCAGCAGCACGATGTCGGGGTGGTGCGCAGCGATCAGCGCATCCAGCGCTTGCGTCAGCTCGGCCAGCGGCGGCGAGGCGCCGTACTGGCTCTCGAGGAAGTTCAGGTGCTCGGGTTGCGCGCACAGCACGCGCAGCGCGGCATCGTCCTCCTCGCGGCGCGCGGTCACGGCTTCACCGCCGCTGCGAAAGCCGCACGCGGCATCCCAGTCCTGCAGGGGCAAGTCCGGCGGCGGGAAGCCGGCGAACACGGTGGCGACCCGAGGATCCTGCAGCTCGGCCAGCAGGCCGCCGCAGGAGAACACGGCATCGTCCAGGTGCGGGGACAGCACCAGCACCTGCGCGCCGCGGCAACGCTCTCGGAGATCCATCGCGCGTTCTTGGCAAGTGCTGTGCCGAGGGCTTCAGTCCCGGCGCCGGGCCGCCCCAAGCCGGGCTGAACCCCCACGGGGGGTGGCGCGGTACTCCGCGCCGGGGGCGAACACTCAGGGTTTGCGCGGCGGCGGCGCCGGCTTTTGCTCTCCCTCCACGCGCGCGATCTGCTCGGCGACCGTCTGCGCCTGCGTGGCCTGCTTC
>VBDL01000140.1 GCA_005884255.1 Betaproteobacteria bacterium
AGGCGCTTGATGTGCGCTCGCACCGGCTCGCTGCGCAGGCGCTGCATCACGGTGGAGAACGGCAGGGCGAGGTGGACGTCGTTGGCGCGCAGCGTGTCGTCGTCCTTCGGGCCGGCCGTCCACGGCGGCGCCCCGATGGCCAGCTCGCGCGTGTCCAGGCGCAGGCCGCCGAGCAGATGCAGCGCGAAGCCGTCGCCGAAAGCGGGGCCTTCAGGAAAGGCCAGCCTTGCCACTCGCACACTGCGACGCCGCCAAGCAGCAGCAGCAGCGTGCCAGCGCTCACCCACGGCCATAGGCGCCGGGTCCTCATGCTACTGCGCGCAGCAAGCACGATGCCGCGTCGCTTGTCCGGCATGACCTTTGCGTGCCCCCGCGCGACTTCGCAACAGCTGCGTACAAGGCCCGAGCCCCATGCCACGGCTACAGCGAGCACGCGATGCAGAGGTCCACGCACCGTGTAACCGGCGTTGCACGTAAGAAATTCAACCGCCGGTTTCCTTTGCCGGCGCAGCCAGCGTGACGACGAAAAAACACAGAGAGACATCCCATGCACACCACGGCCCAGATTCCCGAGACCCTGCGCTTCGACGATGAGGTGTTGCTGATGTGCAGCACGCCGCTGGAGCCCTGGCTGGAACAGCAGCGGCTCGTGCTGTGCAGCGAGCGCGTGAGCCCGAGCTGCGTGCGCCGCTATGTGGCGCAGTGGGAGCTGCAGCGCGGGCGGCTGTACCTCACCGAGGTGCGGCCCTTCGGCGGCCATGCCTTCGTGCGGCGGCGCGGCGGCTATGCCACCAGCGAGCTCTCGCTGAAGGGCTTGTTCCCGCAGGCGCAGGGGCCGGTGTGCGCCGACTGGTTCAGCGGCCAGCTGCGCTGCCCGACGGGCCCGATTGCCAAGTATCGCGATGCCGGCGATGACAGCGTCCATGAACAGGACATGCTGGTCGACATCGAGGCCGGCCATGTCGTGCGCATTGCCTTCCGTCACAAGGACGGCGAGCCGCTGCGCGTGCTCGCGCATGTGCAGGACATGCCCTTGTGCGCGGCGGCCTGAAGCGCCGGCGCCTCGCTGGGAACGATGCTTGCTTTTCAGCAGGGAAACCCAGGGAGGCATCCCATGAGTTCTCAAGTCTCGAACATCGGTGACCTGTGGCAGCGTGCGGCGGTGGCGGCGCGGCGCATTGCCGGCGCACGAGGTGCCGGCGAGGCCGTGCCGGCCATTGCGGGGCGGCACATTGCGGTGCTCGCGGCCGATGGTGTGGACCTCGGCCAGCTCGATGCGGTGAAGAGCGCGCTGCGCTCCGCCGGTGCAAAGCTCACCGTGCTTGCGCACCAGCGCAGCCGCCTGCGCTCGAACGATGGGCGTCGCAGCATCGCGGTGCACCACACGATGCGCAGCCGGCCGCCGGTGATGTTCGATGCGCTCTATATCCCGGGCGGCGATGAAAGCGTGTCCACGCTGTGCGACGACGACGAGGCGCTGCGCTTCGTGCGCGAGACCTTCCGCCACGGCAAGTCGATCGCCGCCAGCGGCGACGGCGTGCAGGTGCTGCGCGTGGCCGGCCTGCCGCTGCCTGACGATGCGCGCCAGGCGATGCTGTCCGGCCTCGTCGTCGAGCTGCCGCGTGCCGGCCTCGGCGCGATGAGCGCGGCCTTCGTCGCCGCCATCGCGCAGCGCCGGCATTGGCAACGCGCGCCGCTGGGGAGCGCGCTGCACGCTTGAATCCCTAGTAGCGCACGGTGGCGCACGCCGGGCATCCGTCTTGCCCGTCAGCCGTGAACCGTTGCCCGGAGAGACAGCCGTGAAGCCACCCGTGGATCCCGATCGCCTGGCGCAGCGCCAGCGCAAACCCGCGCCGCAAGGGCGCCACACCCCGCACGAAGGCGCGCGCCGCGGCGGGCCGCAGCCGGACACGCAGGAAGCGCCCGACGACGAGCGCCGCGATACCGGCTCACATGCGAACGAGCCGCCACACAGCACTGAGCCGAACCCGACCGAGCATTCCTAAACCATTTTCTCGGGCCGCACCCACTCGTCGAAATCAGCTTCGCTGACGCCGTGCGCCAGCGCCGCCGCGCGCAGCGAGCTGCCGTCGGCATGCGCCTTCTGCGCGATCTTCGCGGCGCGGTCGTAGCCGATGTGCGGCGTCAGCGCGGTGACCAGCATCAGCGAGTTGTTGACCAGCTCGGCGATGCGCTCGCGGTTGGCGATCAGCCCGCGCACCGCATGCTCGTTGAAGCTGCGCGTGGCGTCGGCGAGCAGGCGGATGCTCTGCAGCACGTTGTAGGCGATCAGCGGCTTGAAGGTGTTGAGCTCGAAGTGGCCCGACGCGGCTCCCACCGTCAGCGCCATGTCGTTGCCGATCACCTGGCAGCAGGCCATCGTCAGCGCCTCGCACTGCGTGGGGTTGACCTTGCCCGGCATGATCGAGCTGCCCGGCTCGTTGGCGGGCAGCGTGAGCTCGCCCAGGCCGCAGCGCGGGCCGGACGCGAGCCAGCGCAGGTCGTTGGCGATCTTCATCAAGGCCACCGCGGCGGTCTTCAGCGCGCCGTGCAGCACCACCAGCGTGTCGTGCGACGCCAGCGCGGCGAACTTGTTGGGCGCGCTGACGAAGGGCAGCTCGGTGGACTTGGCCAGCGCCGCGGCCACGCGATCGCCGAACTCCGGATGCGTGTTCAGCCCGGTGCCGACCGCGGTGCCGCCGATGGCCAGCTCATGCACCGCCGGCAGCGCTGCGATGATGGCCGCATCGGCCTGCACGATCTGCGCCTCGTAGCCCGACAGCTCCTGGCCCAGCGTCAAGGGCGTGGCGTCCTGCAGGTGCGTGCGGCCGATCTTCACCACGTCGTGGTAGGCCTCGGCCTTCGCGGCCAGTGCGCGCCGCAGGCTCACCAGCGCCGGCAGCAGGCCGCGCACCACCGCGCTGCTGGCGGCCACGTTCATCGCCGTGGGAAACACGTCGTTCGACGACTGGCCGAGGTTGACGTGGTCATTGGCGTGCACCAGGCGCTTGGCGCCGCGCTTGCCGCCGAGGTATTCCGACGCGATGTTGGCCAGCACCTCGTTCATGTTCATGTTGCTCTGCGTGCCGGAACCGGTTTGCCACACATGCAGCGGGAACTCGTGGTCCAGCGTGCCGCCCAGCACCAGCTGCGCGGCGAAGTCGATCGCCTGCGCGATCTTCGGGTCGAGCAGTCCGAGGTCGCGGTTCACCGCGGCGCAGGCACGCTTGACCATCGCCAGCGCCGAGATCATCTCGGTGGGCATGCGCTCGGTGGAGATGCGGAAGTGCTCGGTCGCGCGCTGCGTCTGCGCGCCCCACAGCCGTTCATCGTCGACCTGCACCTCCCCCATGGAGTCCACTTCGATTCGCTTGCTCATGTCAGTTCCTCCACCGCGAGGGGGGTGGTCCACCGGAGCAAGCTTTGGGCCGGCAGTTGCTGCCTCGTGCTAGCGCGCGTATCGAGGTATGTCCGAGCAACAGTTGCGGTAAGTTTTGCCTCGAACACGCAAGGCGGTGTAGCGCGCCGCGCCGCGTCGGCCGCCGGGCCAGGCATCCGCTTTGCCACTCATTCGGGACCGAGATCACACGGAGTGTCTAGTGCGTGTTCGTCATACCCCGTCGTCCTCGCCGGCCCCTGCCGGCTCGGCCTTCAAGCAAGTGCTCTATGTCGAAGACCAGCCGCTGAATGTGATGCTGATGCAGGCGCTGCTGGAATCGCGCCCGGCGATCCAGTTGCGCGTGGCGGGCACCGGCGAAGAGGGCTATCGCCGCGCCCTCGAATGCGCGCCAGACCTGCTGCTGCTCGATCTGCGCCTGCCCGATGGCCACGGCTGCGACTGGCTGCGCTGCATGCGTGCGCATCCTCAGCTTGCCGCCATGCCGGCCGTCGCGGTGACGGCCGAGCCGCCGGATGCCTTCGACGCCAGCGTCTTCGTCGAGGTGTGGCACAAGCCGCTGAACCTGATGGGCACCTTGCAGCGTATCGACGTGCTGCTCGGCCTGCCGCCGCTGGCACATGCAGGCGCGGCGCAGTGGCTGCGTCAAGGCTCTGCGCTGTCGTCGCTGCGCTGAGACCGCGGCACACCGGAGGGTGGCGTGTCGGTCATCTACGACATCCGCCACACCACCGGCTACCGCTACGCGCGGCCGGTGGGCTTGAGCGAGCACCGCGTGATGTTCCGTCCGCGCGACAGCCACGACCTGCGCGTGCTCGCCACCGACCTGCAAGTGACGCCGAAGCCGCTGGACGTGCGCCTGATCCAGGACGTGTACGCCAACTCGGTGGCCATCGTGCGCCCGAAGAGCCCGAGCGCCGAGCTCACGGTGACCTGCCTCTTCACCGTCGAGCACACGGGAACGCGCGCGCTGGACCTGCCGCTGGCACCGGAGGCACGCTACTACCCCTTCGACTACACCAGCGAGGAGCGGTTGGCGCTGCAGCACTACCTGATGCCCTATCACGACGACACCGACGGTTCGCTGGGCCGCTGGGCGCGGGGTTTCGTGCGCCGCGACGGCGCCACCGGCAGCCGCGACCTGCTGGTGGCGATGACCCGCGCGATCCGCGACAGCATGAGCTATGAGCCGCGCTGGGAAGAGGGCGTGCAGACGCCGGCGCAGACGCTGGCCTGCCGCAGCGGCACCTGCCGCGATTTCGCCACGCTGATGATCGAGGCGGTGCGGCGCTTAGGGTATGCGGCGCACTTCGTCAGCGGCTATGTCTACACACCAGGGCTCGACCCCGGCGACGCGCAAACAGCGCTGTCCGGCGCCACGCATGCGTGGCTGCAGGTCTACCTGCCCGGCGCGGGCTGGATTCCGTTCGACCCGACCAACAACCTGATCGGCGGCACGGAACTCATCCGCGTCGGCTTCGCGCGCCATGCGGGGCTGGCGTCGCCGCTCTCGGGCAGCTGGGTGGGCGATCCGGCGGACTACCTGGGCATGACCGTGGAGGTGACGGTCACGAAACGCTAGAACGGAGCTACTTGCCGTCGCCGCTGCCGGCCAAGGCCGAATACTCCTTGAGCCGGTTGTACAGGGTCTTCAGGCTCACGCCCAAAGTCGCCGCGGTGCGCTCCTTGTGGCGGCCGAGGTACTCCAGCGTGGCCAGCGTCACCTGGCGCTCCACTTCGGCCAGCGGCGTGCCAACGCGGATCGACAACATCGGCGCGCCGCCGCTCATCGGCACGGCGGTAGCGATGGGCGCGTCGCCGACAGCACCGGCGGGCAGGCATTCGTCGACGATGGTGTCGACCGGCGCCATCACGTAGGCGCGGTGCACGATGTTGCGCAGCTCGCGCACATTGCCCGGCCAGCGATAGGCGGCCAGGCGCTGCAGCGCGTCCGGCGCGAAGTGCTTCACGCGGCCTTCGCGGCGCGAGATGTCGTCCAGAAAATACTCGGCGATCAGCGGCACGTCTTCGGCGCGCTCGCGCAGCGGCGGCAGCTGGATCGGGAACACGTTCAGGCGGTACATCAGGTCCTCGCGCAGCTTGCCTGCGGCCACCGCCTTGTGCGGGTTCTGGTTGGTGGCGGCAATCATGCGCACGTCGGTTTCCAGCAGTTGCGTGGAGCCCACGCGCATATAGGTGCCGGTCTCGAGCACGCGCAGCAGCTTGACCTGCAGGTCCAGCGGCATCTCGGTGATCTCGTCGAGGAACAGCGTGCCGCCGCTGGCACGCTCGAAGAAGCCCTGGTGCTGGCGGTCGGCGCCGGTGAAGCTGCCCTTCTCGTGGCCGAAGATCTCGCTTTCGATCAGGTGCGGCGAGATGGCGCCGCAGTTCACCGCCAGGAAGGGTTGTGCGCGCCGGCGGCTCAGGTCATGCACCGCTCGCGCGACCACCTCCTTGCCGCTGCCGCTCTCGCCGGTGATGAACACGGTGACCGCGGTGGCCGACACGCGCACGATCTGCTCGTAGACGCGGCGCATCGCCGGCGCGCGGCCCCACAGCTGGCCGAAATGGCCGTCGCGCTCGAGCTCTTCTGTGAGGTGCGCGACCTCGGCCTTCAGCGCCGAAGGCTTGGTCACGCGCGACAGGACGCCGTGCAGCTGCTTCATGTTCAGCGGCTTCACGAGATAGTCCGCCGCGCCCAGGCGCAATGCCTGGATGGAGGTTTCGAGGCTGGCGTGGCCGGTGATCAGCACCACCTCGGTGTTGGGCAGCGCCTTCGCGTCTTCGAACAGTTGCATGCCGTTGCCATCGGGCAGCACCAGGTCGAGCAGCACGATGTCGGGTTCCTGCAAGGCCATCTGGCGCCGCGCGTCGCGCAGCGAACCGGCCGTGGCCACGGTGAAATGTTCGGTGGCGACGAGGGCAGCCAGGGTCTCGGCAGAGTCCGGCTCGTCGTCGACGATCAGCGCGTGGGGCATCGCT
>VBDL01000121.1 GCA_005884255.1 Betaproteobacteria bacterium
CGGGCTGGACAACATCGTCGTCGGCCAGTTCGTGATGCCGTCGCGCGCGTACATCGGGCGCTTCAACTTCAAGGGCAACGACCAGCAGAAGCTGGTGGGCAACCTCTCGGGCGGCGAGCGCGGCCGCCTGCACCTGGCCAAGACGCTGGCCAAGGGCGGCAACGTGCTGCTGCTGGACGAGCCGTCGAACGACCTCGACGTGGAAACGCTGCGTGCGCTGGAAGAGGCGCTGCTCGAGTTCGCCGGCTCGGCGCTGGTGATCAGCCACGACCGCTGGTTCCTCGACCGCATCTGCACGCACATCCTCGCCTGCGAAGGCGACTCGCAGTGGACCTTCTTCAACGGCAACTACCACGAGTACGAGGAAGACAAGGTCAAGCGCCTGGGCGAGGAAGGCGCCAAGCCGCATCGCCTGCGCTTCAAGGCGCTCCGTTAAGAAGTGCCTGTAACGGTGTAACGCAAGGGAACTCCCCCGCCATCGCGGGGGTCTCGGGCAGCTACGGATGTCAACAGCACCGCTGAAGCGTGACAATACGCTTCCAGGCTAGGCGCCGGTTGCCACCCGTAACCTTGTCGCCCATCCGCAACGCTACCGCGTCGCTTCACCCTTGCACGCCACCTCGATGCACCTGTCGCGCTCCTCCGCCTCCACCCCCGTCTTCTCGCTGAGCGGCGTCGCTGCCGCGCTGGCCCTGCTGGCCGGTTGCTCGACACTGCCCAATGCACCGGGGGCCCAGGCCGCCGCAGCGAGCAATCCCGCGCCGAAGACCGCAGCAGCCGCATCCGCGCCCAACGGCGCCGCATCGGCCGCGGCGCAAGCCCCGACGGCCGGCGGCCCGCCGCCCTTCGCGACCGTCATCAAGGAAGCCAAGAAGATCGACGGCCTGCTGTCGCTGTGGCAGAAGGACGAGAAGGTCTGGTTCGAGCTCAAGCCCGAAGACTTCGGCAAGCCCTTCTTCCTGAGCCCGAAATTCGCCAGCGGCATCGGCGAGCCGGGGCTGTTCGGCGGCTCGATGGAAGAGCCGCAGATGGTGGAGTTCCGCCGCGTGCACAACCAGGTGCAGCTGATCGCGCTGAACACCGACTTCGTTGCCAAGAAGGGCACGCCCGAGGGCCGCGCGGTGGCCGCCGCCTATTCGCCGAGCCTGCTGGGCAGCGCGATCGTGGCGAGCCAGCCGCATCCCGAGCGCAAGACCGTGCTGGTCGAGGCCAACGCCTTCTTCGTCAGCGACATGCTCGGCGTGGCCTCGCGGCTGCAGCGCAGCTATCGCCAGGGCTACAACTTCGACGGCCGCAACTCGGCCATCACCCAGGTGCGCGCCAAGCCCGACCTGGTGGTGCTCGAGGTGCAGAACCACTACATGACGAACAGCATCGCGGTGCCGCAGCCGAACACGCCGCCCGGCGTGCCGCAGCCCAGCACGCCGCGTTCGCTGCCCGACCCGCGCAGCCTGTTCATGACGCTGCACTATTCGCTGGCCAAGCTGCCGGACGACGTGATGGCCGCGCGCCGCGCCGACCCGCGCGTGGGCTACTTCACGACCAGCGTCAACGACTTCAGCGACGATCTGGCGCGCACGCCGAAGGTCCGCTACGTCAACCGCTGGCGCCTGGAGAAGAAGGACCCGGCGGCCGAGCTCTCCGAACCGGTCAAACCGATCACGTACTGGCTGGACCGCACGGTGCCGCTGAAGTACCGCGACGCGATCACCGCCGGCATCCTCGAATGGAACAAGGCCTTCGAGAAGATCGGCTTCAAGAACGCGATCGTCGTCAAGGTGCAGCCGGAAGACGCCGACTTCGACACGCTCGACGCCAACGTCGCCTCGGTGCGCTGGATGACCAACAACACGCCGGCCTTCGGCGCCATCGGCCCGAGCCACGTCGATCCGCGCAGCGGCGAGATCCTCGATGCCGACATCGCGATCGAGAGCCTGTCGTCGCGCAACCTGCGCGCGACGCGCGCGCAAATCCTCAGCGCCAAGGACGGCGACTGGAATGCGTTGCTGCAGGTGGGTATCAACGCGGCCGACGGCGCGGCGCACAGCCAGGACGCGCGCCTGTGCACCCATGCCGACACCGCCGCCGAGCAGCTGAGCTACGCGCTGGACGTGCTCGCTGCGCGCGGCGACGTCGACCCGAGCAGCCCCGAGGCCGAGGCCTTCGTGCTGGCCTACATGAAGGATGTGACGATGCACGAGGTCGGCCACACGCTCGGCCTGCGCCACAACTTCCGCGCCTCGCGCATCTATACCGATGCCCAGCTGTCCGATCCCGATTTCACGCGCAGCCACGCGCTGACCGGCTCGGTGATGGAGTACGCACCGGTCAACCTGGCGCGCCCCGGCGACAAGGCGGTGGCGCCGTTCCAGAGCACGCTCGGCCCCTACGACTACTGGGCCATCGAGTACGCGTACAAGCCGGTTGCGCACGATCACGAGGCCGCGGAGCTGGCCAAGGTGGCGGCGCGCAGCGCCGAGCCGGAGCTGGCGTTCGGCACCGACGAAGACAACTTCCTCGGCATCGACCCCGACGCGCTGCACATGGACCTCGGCAACGACGCCATCGGCTTCGCGAAGAAGCGCATGGCCATCGCGCAGGACCTGTTCAAGCGCCAGGAAACGCGCACGCTGTCGCCCTCCGAGGACTACACCGTGCTGCGCCGCTCGCTGAGCTACGCGGTGCGCGACGTCGGCCGCGCCTCCGGCATCCTGCTGCGCCAGATCGGCGGCCTGCGCACGTTCCGCGACTTCCCCGGCAGCGGCCGCGACCCATTGCAGCCGGTGAGCCCGGCGGCACAGCGTGAGGCACTCGATGCGCTGGCCAAGGGCCTGCTCGCGGCCGACAGCTTCGTCGTGTCGCCGACGCTGCAGCGCCGCCTGGCGCCGGACTTCCAGGAGCGCGGCGACGCCCTCTTCTCCGGCGAGGCGTCGGTGTCGACCGACTTCTCGCTGACGCAGACGGTGGTGGAGCTGCAGCGTGCGCTGCTCGGCCAGTTGATGAGCGACGGCGTGGCCACGCGCATCCTGGACAGCCAAGGCAAGGCCAACAAGCGCGACGAGGCGTTCCAGCTCTCCGAGCTGTATGGCCGGCTGGAGCGCGACGTGTGGAGCGAGCTGTCGGCCAAGGGCGACATCCCAGCCGCGCGCCGCGAGCTGCAGCGCGAGTACGTGAACCGGCTGTCCGGGCTGCTGCTGCGCCCCGCCTCGAGCCGCGCCGACGCGCGCGGCCTGCTGCGCCAGCAGGCACAGGGGCTGCTCGCGCACATCCAGGGCGCCGCCAAGCGCGGCGACCTGAGCGCCGAGGCGCGCGCGCATCTGGCTGACAGCGCCGACACGCTCGGCCAAGCGCTCTCCGCGAAGCTGCAGCGCAGCGGGGTCTGAGGGACCACCCCCTACGGCCTTCGGCCGCCCCCTCAAGGGGGCGACACCAGCGGACCGGCTAAGCCGGATCCGCGGTGTCCGCTGGGTCTGACCCGGCTCGGCCCCTGAAAGCCGTCGCTCGTCGCAGTCGGGCTTGGACCGCACCGGCGCCACGCGTATCGTCGCGGCCATGGATCTCGACATGCCTCGCCACCCCGGCGCCTGGTCCGGCTTCCTCGCCGCGCTGACCGGCCGCCGTGTGCTGGTCGCGCTGGCGCTGGCCGTCGCGGTGGCGCTGCTGCTCAATCCGATCTTCATCACGCCCTTGCCGGTGCTGCTCGGGCGCACGCTGTTCCTGGCGATGGTGCTGCTGGTCGCCTTCACCGCGGCCGGGCAATGGCCGACGCGCTGGTTGCCGAACTGGATGCCACGCTGGGTGGCGCAGCTGATCGCCGTCGGCGTGGCGGCGCCGCTGGCCACCCTGGTGGTCTACCTGCTGTCGGTGGGCGGTGACGTGCGCGCGCTGCTCGCCAACGAGGCGCGCATCAGCGGCTTCCTGTGGATCGCCGGCACCGGCATCAGCGTCGGCCTGGTGCTGGCGCTGGGCGCGCTGTATCGCGAGCGTGATGCGCAGGCGCGCTCGCAGGAACTGCAGTTCGAGCTGGAGCGCGCGACGCTGGAGCGGCAGGCGCTCGATGCGCGGCTGTCGCTGCTGCAGGCGCAGATCGAGCCGCACTTCCTCTTCAACACGCTGGCCAATGTGCAGGAGCTGGTGGAAAGCGGCTCGCCGCGCGCACCGGTGCTGCTGCAAAGCCTGATCGACTACCTGCGCGCCGCGATGCTGAAGCTGCACGACGGCGAGCCGACGCTGGGCCGCGAGGAGGCGCTGGTGCGCGCCTATCTCGAATTGATGCATATGCGCATGCCCGACCGGCTGCAGGTGGCCATCGACATCGACCCTGCCCTGCGCGAACTGCGCTTTCCGGCGATGGCGCTGCTCACGCTGGTGGAGAACGCGGTGCGCCACGGCATCGACCCGAGCGAGGACGGCGGGCGCATCCAGGTCGGCGCGCGGCGCGATGGCGATGCGGTGCGCGTGTGGGTCAGCGACGCCGGCGTCGGCCTGCACGAGAGTGCCGCGCCCGGCACCGGGCTGACGAACCTGCGCGCGCGGCTGCACGCCTTCTACGGGCCGACCGCCACGCTGGAGCTGTCGCAGGAACAGCCCCGCGGTCTGCGCGCCGAGATACGCTTCAAGCCATGACCACCGCGTTGATCGCCGACGACGAACCGCTGCTGCGCGACCGCCTGGCCGCGCTGCTCGGCCGCTTGTGGCCGGAGCTGGAGGTGGTCGCCTTCGCACGCAACGGCCGCGAGGCGGTAGAGCTGTTCGACGAGCACCAGCCGGCCATCGTCTTCCTCGACGTGCACATGCCGGGCTTGAACGGCATCGAGGCGGCGAAGAGCATCGCGCGGCGCGCCGAGCTGGTGTTCGTCACCGCCTACGAGCAGTACGCGGTGCAGGCCTTCGAGCAGGGCGCGATCGATTACCTGGTCAAGCCGTTCGATGAGGCGCGGCTGGCCGACACCGTGCAACGCCTGCAAGCGCGGCTCGCGGCACCGCCGCCGGCGGCCGAGCGCGTGAGAGACGGCGTGCTCGATGAAGTGCTCGAGCGCCTGTCCGGCGAGCTGCGCCAGCGCCAGCCGGCGCGCAGCTGGCTACAGTGGATCAAGGCCTCGGTGGGGCCGACGCTGCGGCTGATTCCGGTCGACGAGGTCGCCTTCCTGCGCTCGGACGAGAAATACACGCTGGTCGCCTGGGAAGGCGGCGAGGCGCTGATCCGCAAGACCATCCGCGAGCTGGCCGACGAGCTGGACCCGGACGCCTTCGTGCAGATCCACCGCTCGGTGATCGTCAACCTGCGCCGCGTGTCGCAGGTCACGCGCGGCGCCAACGAAACCGCCGAGGTCCATCTGAAGGGCCGCAGCGAAGTGCTGCCGGTCAGCCGCAGCTTCGTGCATCTTTTCAGGCAGATGTGAGCACGGGCTGACGCGCACTCATGCTGCGTCAGCGCCAAGTAAGGCTCAATTTGACGGGTGGTCGTGCCGATATTCGTCGGAGTGCCTCTGAAAGGGGCATCTGAGAATGATCCACGCCCCTCACTCGGAAGAAGGCACTGTCCATGAAGTTCGCCCTCAATCTTTCCGTCGGCCGCCGCCTCGCCCTCGGTTTTGCGAGCCTGGTCGCGCTGTCGCTGATGCTCGCGGTGCAAAGCCTTACCGAGTTCCGTGCCGCCGGCAGCCGGCTGCACGACATCGTCGAGGTCAACAACCCGAAGAGCGACCTGGCCAACCAGCTGCTCAACGAGATCAACATGCTGGCGATCCAGTCGCGCTCGATCACGCTGCTGACCGATGTGAAGGAGATCGATGACGAGCTCAAGGTGATGGCCGCCGCAGAAGGCCGCTACATGAAGGCCGAGCAGGCGCTGGGTGACAGCCTCGCGGGCGGCGCCGGCACCGATGACGAGACCAAGCTGGTCAAGGACATCGTCGCAGCGCGCACGAAGACCTTGCCGCTGTTCAAGCTGGCCGCCGAGCAAGGCAAGAACGGCCAGAACATCGACGCCACGATGACGCTGACGCTGCAAGTGCGGCCGGCCGAGAACGTATGGCGGCAGAAGGTGGCCGACCTGATTCGCGTCGAAGCCGTGCTCAACGCCGCCGCGCTCGACCAGGCCCGCGCCGGGCAGACGCGCGCGATGGTCGGCGGCGCCGTGCTCGGCTCGCTGGCGCTGGCGCTGGGCGTCGTGCTCGCATGGCTGATCACGCGCAGCGTGACGCGGCCGATCGCGCAGGCCATCGAAGTGACCGAGCGCATCGCCCAAGGCGACCTGACCTCGACGCTCAAGAGCACGTCCAAGGATGAATTCGGCCGCCTGCTCGATGGCGTGGCCACGATGCAGGACCGCCTGCGCGACCTGGTGTCGCAGATCCGCCAGTCGGCCGACTCCATTCAGGTGGCGAGCACCGAGGTCGCGCACGGCAACGCCGACCTCTCGGCGCGCACCGAGCAAGCTGCCAGCAACCTGCAGCAGACCGCCAGTTCGATGGAGCAGCTCACCGGCACGGTGAAGCAGACCGCCGACTCCGCGCACACCGCCAACCAGCTGGCCTCGTCGGCCTCGGTGGTGGCCGAGCGCGGCGGCAAGGTGGTGGGCCAGGTGGTGTCGACAATGAACGAGATCAACTCGAGCTCGAAGAAGATCGCCGACATCATCGGCGTGATCGACGGCATCGCGTTCCAGACCAACATCCTCGCGCTGAACGCCGCGGTGGAAGCCGCGCGCGCCGGCGAGCAGGGCCGCGGCTTCGCGGTGGTGGCCGGCGAGGTGCGCAGCCTCGCTCAGCGCAGCGCCGAGGCGGCCAAGGAAATCAAGGCCCTGATCGGCACCAGCGTCGACAAGGTCGAGACCGGTTCCAAGCTCGTGCAGGACGCGGGCACGACGATGAACGAGATCGTCGCCAGCGTGCAGCGCGTCTCCGACATCATCGGCGAGATCACCGCCGCGGCCAGCGAGCAGAGCTCGGGCATCGGCCAGGTGAACACCGCGGTGACGCAGCTCGACCAGATGACGCAGCAGAACGCCGCGCTGGTGGAAGAGTCCGCCGCCGCTGCCGCGAGCCTGAAGGAACAAGCCAACAAGCTGACCAGCGTGGTCAGCACCTTCCGCATCGCCGCCACGCAGGAGGCCCCCGCGCTGGCCGTGGTCGCCGCGCACGGCGAGGCGCACCCGGTCGCCAAGCAAGCGATCCAGCGTGCGCAGCAGGCTGCCGCTCCGGTAGTGGCCGCGCCGAAGAAGGCCGCGCCGCCGAAGCTGACGCAAGCAGCACCGGTGGCGGCGACGCCCGCGCCGGCGGCACCCAAGCCCGCTGCGCCGTCCGACGACGACTGGGAAACCTTCTAAGAATTCCAAACGCCGCGCCGCTTCGACAGCGGCGCGCGCCCTTGATGTACCTCTTGCTCCTCCGAGGAGGAACACCGTGCTGAATTCATCGCGCTGGTGGTCGGCGTCGCCTACTTCGGCATGCAGGCCAGCAAGGCCGGCGTGTCGCGCCTGACCGACCAGATCTACCCGCTGCGCCTGGCGCATGCCGGCATGATCGAAAGCCTGCTGGAAGGCCGTGCCAGCGAGGCCGACATGGTGGCCAACAACCTCAACCCCGGCGAGATCACCAAGCACAAGAAGGCCTGGGACGAGGCGCAAAAGCGTGCCGACGAGCAGTTCGCCCGCGTGCGCGGCCTGGTCGAGAAGCCCGAGTACCAGCAGTCGCTGGACAAGATGTGGGCCGAGGTGAAGCTGTACCGCGACGGCATCGAGGGCGTGTACAAGCCGCTGGTCGAAAGCCGCTTCCCCGATGCGCAGGAAGCCTATGCCGCGCTGAAGAAGCCGCTGGCCCACTTCGACGAAGTGCGCAAGCAGTCGCGCTCGCACGAGGCGGCGTTCAGCGCCGTGGTCAACGACATCAGCGGCAAGGTCGGCAATGCGGTGAGCATGGCGCTGGCCGGTGTGCTGCTGGCCTTCGTGCTCGCCATCGCGCTCGGTACGCTGGTGTCGTGGCTGACTTCGCGTTCGATCATCGCGCCGGTGGAGC
>VBDL01000827.1 GCA_005884255.1 Betaproteobacteria bacterium
GTCTTTGTCGAACAGCTCCATGAGGCGGGCGCGCACGCGTTCGCGCTGTTCAATACCCGCCGTCTTGACGACGAACTGTGCGAACCCCGGGTTGGGAAGTTCCGGCTGGATCGACAGATAGAAGCGCGGCGTACCGGCGCCGGTGTAGGCGGTGAAGAACTCGATGTCCGGGTCCTTCGCCAGCCGCGCCTCGAGCAGCTTCACCTGGCGCTCGGTGGCGGCGAAGGACGCGCCCTCGCGCAGCCGCAGTTCCACCAGCAGTTCCGGCCGCGATGCGGTGGGGAAGAACTGCTGCTGCACCTTCAGCATGCCGGCGCCGGCGATGCCGAAGGTCAGCACAGTGATGCCGAGCACCCAGCCTCGGTGCTGCACCGCCCGGTCGATGACGCCGCGCAGCCGGCGATAGATGGGCCAGGTAGGGCGTGAAGACCACGGCCACCACCCACGACAGGATGAGCGCCACGCCCACGACCCAGAAGATGCCGCCCGCGTACTGGCCGGCGATCGACTTCGCGAAGCCCACCGGCATGAACCCGGCTGCCGTGACCAGTGTGCCGGTCAGCATCGGAAACGCCGTGGTCGTATAGGCATAGGTGGCGGCGCGCAGCCGGTCCCAGCCCTCCTCCAGCTTCACCACCATCATTTCAACGGCGATGATGGCGTCGTCCACCAACAGGCCCAGCGCGATGATCAGCGCGCCGAGCGAGATGCGGTCCAGGTTCCAGCCGGCGGCATACATGACGGCCGCCACCAGGGCGAGCACCAGCGGCACCGAAGCGGCCACCACGATGCCGGTGCGCCAGCCCAGGAACAAGAACGACACCGCCAGCACGATCGCCAGTGCTTCCAGGAACGAGTGCTCGAACTCCCAGACGGACTCCGCCACCACGCGCGGCTGGTCCGCGTACTGCTGGATCTCCACGCCCGCCGGCAGCTCCTGCCGCACCTGTGCCAAGCGCTGTTCCAGCGCGCGCCCGAAGTCCAGCACGTTGCCGTTGGCCTGCATCGTCACGCCGATGGCCAGCACCGGCACGCCGTTGTGGCGGATGGTGAGGCTCGGCGGGTCCTCGTAGCCGGTGCGCACGGTGGCGATGTCGGCCAGCCGCAGCAGTTGGCCGCCCGCTTCCAGCGTCACGTTGGCGACTTCCGCGGCGCTGCGCAGCCCGCCGTCCACACGCACCTGTACGCGGTCGTGCGTGGCGTCGGCCGAACCGGCCGGGGCCACCAGGTTCTGGCGCGCCAGCGCATCGAACACCGCCGTCGGCGGGATGCCGAGTGCGGCGAGCCGCCGCGTGGAGATCTCGACGAACACGCGCTCGGCCTGCTTGCCCAGCACGTCGACCTTGGCGACGCCGTCCACGCCCTGGATGCGCCGCTTCACGTCTTCGGTGACGTTCAGCAGCTCGGCCATCGACAACCCGGGCGCGCTCAGCGCGTAGAGCACGCTGTAGCGGTCGTTGTACTCGTCGTTGAAGAAAGGCCCGCGCACGCCCTCGGGAAACTCATGCCGCACGTCGCCGATCTTCTTGCGCACCTGGTACCAGGCGTTCTCCAGCTCAGCCTTGCTGCTGCCGCCCTTCATCCACAGCGTGATGCCGCCGTAGCCCTGGCGCGCGAAGCTGCGCACGTACTCGAAATGATCCAGCTCCTGCAGGCGGCGCTCGATGCGGTTGAGCACCTGGTCCTGCACGTCCTGCGCGGTGGCGCCGGGCCACACGACGATGGCCGTCATCTGCGGCACGTCGAAGTTGGGGTCCTCGAGGCGGCCCAGCCGGGTGAAGGCCAGGCCGCCGACGATGAGGGTCACGATGATCAGGAACAGCACCATCGGCCGATGCGTGACGGCCCATTCCGAGAGGTTGAAGCGCTTCATGAGCTGCTCTTTGCGACGCGGGCCGGCTCGGCTTCGGGCGCGCGTTCGATGGCGCGCACGGTGATGCCGGCATCGAGCTTCTGTGCACCGACGCTGACCACCCGGCCCCGACCCCTTGGCGTCCAGCACCCAGACGCCTGCCGATCCGCTGGCCTTCACCAGCGCGGTGACCGGCAGAACCGCGGCCGCCGGCCCGGTTGGTTGTCTAGACAGGTTCAGCTGCATGGTGCTGCCCAGGGGCAGGGCGGCGACCTGCGCGCGCGATTCCGGGGCCGCGGCGTAGCGCACGCGGAAGGTCCGGCCCTGCGTGCTGGCGAGCGGAGAAAGTTCGCGCAGCACCACCCGCAGCGAGGACTTCGTGTCGTGCCAGGGCGTGGCCGTGGCGGCGAGGGTGCGCACCTGGCCCACCCATTCCTCGGAAGGTCGGCGACGATCTCGCGCTCGCCGTCTCGGGCCAGCGACAGCACGGGCTGGCCCTCGGCCACTACTTGGCCACGCTCGAAGCGCAGCGCGGTGACCACGCCGGCATAGGGCGCCACCAGCGTGGTGTAGCCCTCGCGATTGCGCGCCAGGTCGAGTTGGCGGCGCGCCTGCTCCAGCCGGGCCGCGGCCGCGTCGGCGCGCGCCTTCTGTCGCTCGTGGTCGGCACTGCCCACCGAACCATCGGCCAGCAGTCAGCCCAAGCGCGCCTCGTCGGACGCGGCCTGCTGCGCATCCACCGACGCCGCCTGCACCTGGTCGGCGGCGGCACTCACGGCCAGCTGATAGTCGGCCGGATCCAGCCGCGCCAGCGCCTGGCCGGCCTTCACGACGTCGCCCACCTCGACCAGCCGGTCCACCACCTTGCCGCCCGTGCGGAAACCCAGGTCCGTCTCGACACGGGCTCGCACGACCGAGGTGAACGAGCGCGTTTGCGAGGACGCGGCCTCGGTCACGGTGGTCACGAAGACCGGCTTGACGACGGCGGCGGGAGCGGGAGGGCCGCTGCAAGCGGCCAGCAGCACGCTGACGGCGGCCATGGCCGCAAGGGACACGGCGGGGAAAGTCCTGTTCATTGGGCTGTCCT
>VBDL01000828.1 GCA_005884255.1 Betaproteobacteria bacterium
CCACCGCTCGATCAGCTGCTGGCCGCCCAGCAGCGCGAACACCGCGGAGAACAGCGCCGATCCGACGAAGAGCCAACACACCATGGCCGTGGTTTTGGCGGTGAGGAACACCGATTCCTTGACGCGCTGCCAGGTGAGCGTCCTCGCCTGGATGGCGAGCATAAAAGCTCCCGCGGCGCCCACGGCCGCCGACTCGGTGGCCGTGGTGATGCCGAACAGGATGACCGCCAGCACGATGATCGTGAGAATGCCCAGCGGCATGACGGAGCTCGTGAGCAGCTTGAGCACCTCGAACTGCTCGGCCCCGAGCCTCCAGTAGTAGAACGCCAGGAGCAGCGCGGCCGCTCCGGTGCTGATCCAGAACCAGGTGTAGAACTCCGGCGCCGGGCCGGCCTGCGCGGGCGCGGCCGGACCTTGCTTCAACAGTTCCGGGCTGCCCAGCTGCTCGATCTCTTCGGCCTTGCCCGATGAGGCGCTCGGTGCGGACTCCGCGGCCCCTGCCCCCAGTTCCTGCGGCATCTCGTCGACGGCAGCCTGCGGCGCGGACGCGATCGGCACCATCGGCGCAGCCGGTGCTGCGGCGACCTGGGCGATCTGCTCCGCCCCCTCCTGCTGGTGAATGACGACGTACCACCAGGTGCCCCAGAAGGTGGCCGCCACCAGCGCCGCCGGAGACAGCGCCGCGCCGAGGTTCTTCAGCAGCATCGCGTAGCCGACCCGCAGCCCGCCGGCCTCGATGCGCAATGCCCTGGCCGGTGCGGCCACTGCGGCGATCAGCGAGACGAGCAGGTTGCGCGAGTACGCCTGCTGCAATGGCGGCACCCACGCTGCGACCGGGACCTTGGTCGCGCTTTCGGGCAGGGGGGGCGCGATCTTCGGGTCGATGAGTGCCCAGCCGACGATGTAGATGAGGTACAGCAGCGACAGGAAGAACCCGGGGAACATCGCCGACGCGTACAGCTTCACCACCGACTGCCCGGCCACCGCCGCGTACACGATGATCATCACCGAAGGCGGAATGAGGATGCCGAGCGTGCCTCCGGCGGTGATCACGCCCGAGGCGAGCCGCACGTCGTAGCCGGCCTTCAGCATCGGGTTGAACGCGATCACGCCCATCAGCACCACGACCGCGCCGACGAGGCCGCTGGCGATGCCCCAGAAGGTGCAGATGATCAGTGTGGCGACGGCCAGCGACGCCGGGACGCGGCGAAACGCGAGCTGCACGCTGTAGAACATCTTGTCCACCAGCGCGCCGCGTTCCATCACATAGCCCATCAGCACGAACAGCGGAATCGAGATGAGCGTGTCGTTGGTCATGGCGCCGTAGGTGCGCTGAACCATCAGGTCGAAGATGTGGTTCTGCGTCCACGGCTGCGAAGGCTCGTACAGCGCGAAGAAGCCGAAGAACATGCCGAGCCCCATCAGCGTGAATGCCGTGGGGAAGCCCATCATGATGACGATCACGATGAGGGCGAGCATCGTGAGCCCGAGCGCGGGACCGCTCATAGCTCCTCGTCGATCGCGGCCGCCTGCTCCACGGCCCGCCGCCGCGACTCTTCATCCACGTACTCGCTGTGCGCGAGCTGCTCGCCGACCACGTCGATCTCCTCGGCGTCCTTCAATCGCGAGGGCCAGGCGCCGGTCTTCAGGCACAGGATGCAGCGCATGATCTCGGCCAATCCCTGCAGGAGAACCAGGGTGCCCGCGATCGGAATCACCGCCTTGAAGTGGTAGACGGGCGGGCCGTCGGCCGTGTCGTTCACGTGCTCGCGGATGACCCAGGAAGCGTGCGCGAAGTCCCAGCCGGCATAGCTCAGCGCAGCGATGCCCGGGAGGAAGAAGGCGATGTAGAGGACCAGATCGAGCCCCGCCTGCACGCGGGGCCGCATCGAGCTGTAGAGGAAATCGCCGCGCACATGGGCGTCCTGCGCCAGGGTGTAGGCCCCGCACATCATGAACAGCACGCCGTAGGTCATGTAGTCGGCGTCGAAGCTCCATGCCGTGGGGGCGTTGAGCAGATAGCGCTTGAAGACCTCGACGCACACGCCCGCCATCAGCAGGATGATCAGCCACGAGAACGCCTTGCCGCACCACGTGCTGATCTGGTCGACGGCAAGCAGGACCCGCTGGATGCGCATGTCAGGTCTTCTTGCGCCCGAAGTAGTGGTCGGCCGCCATCTTGAAGTCGACCTGCTGGTCGTTCTGCCACTTGGTGGCGCGCTCCGCGAACGCCTTCTGCGAATCGAGGACCTTCTTGAACCAGGCGTTCTCGGCCGCCTTCTTCTGGATCACCTGATCCCAGATCTTCAGCTGCTCCTGCAGGATGCTGTTGGGCGTCTTGTAGACACGGACCTTGTCCCTCGCCTGGATCTCGATGTAGTCCTTCGAATAGCGATCGACGGCCTTCCACGACATGTCGGCCGACGCGGCTTCGACGGCATTCGCGATCAGCGCCTTCAGCTTG
>VBDL01000829.1 GCA_005884255.1 Betaproteobacteria bacterium
CACGACGCGCCGACCGCATCTCCTGGTGGAGGCGTTCCACCTCGGCGGCAGGGATACGGCGATGGCCTGACTGCGTGCGCTCGACTCCCTCGAACTCGCCATCGTCGACGAGCCGTGCGACGTAGGGGCGACTCACGTTGAGCCGGTCCGCCGCCTGCTGCGTCGTCAGCATCTGTGGCTCGGCTTCGGGCAACGGTTCGTTCGACGCCGGCCTCACTCGCATGAGGACCGACCGAGCGTCTTCCGGGTCCGGTGCGTACTCCACGATGAGGCGGCGGTCAACCAACCCGTGCGGGCGAAACCGTACCGTCTCGACGTGGACGAGGCCAAACTCTGCGAGCTGTTCACGCAGTTTCCGGGCGTGCGTGACCATCTCGGCGGCAGCCGCCTTGCCAACCTGCCGACCGACAAGCTCCGCCGATGCCATCTTGCCTCCAGGCTGCGTCTTCGAAGCAGGAGCCTTCTTCGGGGAAGGACCTCGGGGCGTCATCGGCTTGAGGGACTTTCTAACCGCTGAGGGCGCGCAAGATGGTCCCTTCCAGGGATTGGATGTTGCCCATTGGCTCGGGGGTCGGTTTGCTCGCGCTCATGGCAGCAAGCTAACACACTCACCAGAAGATCGCAAATCTCGAAATGCTCATCCAGCCCTTTTCGGGCACCGGTCGCGATGAACGACGGCGTGGTCGATCGTCCAGCCTTCGCATGGTTGAGGACGCCGCCGCACGCAACGCACCGCGCCGAGGGCAACGCGAGTTAAGCCTGCTCGGACGCGCCCGACTCCTTCAGTCCGGTCAGCGGAGTGAAGAGCAGTTCCTGAACATCCGCAGGCGCTGCAACGCGACTCGCCAAGTTCGGCCAAAGCTCGATCGGCGGCGCCCGCACCATGTCGATGCTCAAGTTCACCACGTGCAAGTCATCGTTGAGATGCTCTTTCCGCCCGCAATGCTGCGCCCTGCATGCCCTGCGAGGCCAGCATTCCCTCCAGTGGCATATGCGGCCGATGTAGCCTTCCGAGTCCGCCAGAAAGATGTCAGCGCCGCTGTTGCGGGTCTGAGCCCTTCCTTTCAGTGTCCGTCCAGCAGTTGCCAGCCGCGCAAGGTCAACATCATCGGCGATGGAAACCAGGACATCTGCGTCCTTGGGATTGGGCTTCATCGTTGCCAGCGAGCCGACAAGCGCGATTCGCGTGACGCCCGGGATGGTGCTCGCCGTCCGGACAAAGCGCAGGACTTCGCGCAGCAAGAACTCGCGCAGCGGGGGCAGTCCTTCACTCATCGCGCCTCACACAGAGCTTATGTCTGGCCGGAAAACAATCACTGCGCTGCAGCATCCTCAGCCGAATTGTCGCGCCGGCGCGGGCGCTTCAAAAGGCATAGCCACGCGCAAGCCAGTAGTGCCAGTCCTCGACGGCTCGGCACGTCTGCTCGTCGCCTGAGTCGCATTTAAGCTGCCCCAGAGGCACTGCCAAGTTCGTCTCCGATCGAGTCACGACCACCAGAACCTCCGACATGCATTCGTCCTCGGAGGCCAAGCCGACGACCTCGATCCGCTCCCCGACCTTCAGCGGTGAGGACTGCCGCCTTACGATGCAGGAGGCTGCAAACGGAAAGCGCAGCTTCGCCTCGAGGTAGTAGTACCAGCTCATCGCGCGTTCGATGCTGTCGTAGGCATCGACGATGACTTCGTCGGCGATCCGATGCTCTCGGTCCGATTCTTCGCGAGGCTGACCCATCCGAACTCCAACCGCGTCGATGGTGTGGCCATGCTACCCGGCGTGCGCCCGGCTCATCGAGGCTCCAGGCGGAACAAGGCCCGCAGTTCATCGGGCGGCAGCTGCCCTACCCACGTCTCGCCGGTTCCCACAGCCATCTCGGCCAGCTCGCGCTTCGAGCGAATCATCTCGTTGATGCGCTCCTCGAACGTGCCGCGCGTAATGAAGCGATGCACCTGCACGTTGCGCTGCTGCCCGATGCGGTAGGCGCGGTCGGTCGCCTGCGCCTCCACCGCCGTGAGGTTCAGCCCCGTGCCGCCGGCCTTCAGCGACAACAGGAACACGCGCTCGCTGCGCTCGGACTGAAAGCGCTCGACCATCTGGTCGCGCCGCGCGCGCGCAACGCCGCCGTGCAGGAACAGCGGTTCGTGTCCATGTCGCTCGCGCAGCATGCGCTGCAGCAGCTCACCCATTTCGCGGAACTGCGTAAAGACGAGCACCTTTTCCTGTGCGGCGTGGATCTCCTCCAGCAGGTCGAGCAGCCGCTGCGTCTTGCCCGATTCATCCGGGTCTGCAGCCCCCTGCTTGAGGTAGTGCACCGGGTGGTTGCACACCTGCTTGAGCGCCAGGATCATCTGCAGCACCAGTCCCTGGCGCTTGAAGGTGTCCGACTCGCCAGAGACGCTCTTGAGCCCTTCACGCACGACCGACTCGTACAGCGCCGCTTGCTGGCGGCCGAGTGTGCAGAACTGATCCTGCTCGACCTTGTCCGGCAGGTCGCTGATGACCGTCTTGTCCGACTTCAGCCGCCGCAGCATGAACGGCGCCATCACCTTGCGCAGCCGCTCGGCGGCGGCCGCGTCGCGGTGGACCTGAATCGGCGTGGCGTACTCGCGCGCGAAGTGCGTCGGCCCGCCGAGGTAGCCGCGCTGCGCGAAGTCCATGATCGACCAGTATTCCGACAGCCGGTTCTCCACCGGCGTGCCGCTCATCGCGACGAAGCCGCCGGCCGGAATGCTCTTGACCGCGCGCGACTGCGCCGCGGCCGGGTTCTTGATGTTCTGCGCCTCGTCGACGACCACGAGGCGCCAGCTCATCGCCTTGAGCAGGGCGGCCTCGCTGCGCGCCACGCCGTAGGTGGTCAGCAGCACGTCGGGCCGCTTCTTGCCCAGCTCGCGCTTGGCGCCATGGAAGATGTCTACCCGCAGGCCTGGCGCGAAGCGCTCGATCTCCTTCTGCCAGTTGGTCAGCAGGCTGGTCGGCACGACGACCAGCGCCCGCGCTTCGTCGAGCGCGCCGTCTTCTTTCAGGCGCTGCAGCAGCGCGATCACCTGCAGCGTCTTGCCCAGGCCCATGTCGTCGGCGATCACGCTGCCCAGGCCGAGCCGGGCGTTGCGCCACAGCCAGGCGTAGCCGCGCCGCTGGTATGGCCGCAGCGTGGCGCGCAGGCCCTTGGGCGCCGCCACGTCTGCCGAGCTCGTGAGCTGCTGGAGGAGCTTCTCGGCCGCCTTGTTCAGCCCGACCGGTGCGCCGTCGACCTCGCCGGCCAGCGCGACGCGCAGCAGCTCGCTCCCGGAGACGGGCGCCGCACGCGCGAGGCGGGCGCGCAGCTGTTCGATCTCG
>VBDL01000122.1 GCA_005884255.1 Betaproteobacteria bacterium
GCACGGGCCCGATCAGCCGACCAGCGCCGCCATCGAAGCCGCTGCGCAGGCCGCCGGCCTGCAGTACGTGCACCAGCCGGTGGCCAGCGGCTACCAGAGCCCCGAAGAGATCGCCGAGTTCGCGCGCCTGCTGCAGGCGCTGCCGCATCCGGTGCTCGTGTTCTGCCGCAGCGGCGCGCGCTCCACGCGCATGTTCATGGCAGCGCAGGCCTTGTAGACAGCCTAGGACTTTCCCTAGCCGCCCAAGCGATTCAGGCGGATTTCAGTCCCCGGTCCTTACAGTGCGCGGGTCTAACGCACACTGGAGGACCGTTTTCGTGTCACCCCTGCTTCAACTGTCACGCCTGATCGACCGGCTCAGCGAGTTCGTCGGTCGCTGGGTCGCGTGGCTGGTCCTGGCCGCCGTGCTGATCAGCGCCATCAATGCCGCCGTGCGCAAGGCCTTCGGCACCAGCTCGAATGCCTTCCTCGAGATTCAGTGGTACCTGTTCGCCGGCGTGTTCCTGCTCGCCGCCGGCTACACGCTGCTGCGCCAGGAGCACGTGAAGATCGACGTGGTGCTCGGCCACTTCAGCAAGCGCACGCAGATCAAGGTCGAGATGTTCGGCATCGTCTGCTTCCTTCTCCCCTTCGTCTTCGCGATGGTGTCGCTGGTCTGGCCGCTGGTGGTCAAGGCCTACGTCACCGGAGAGATGTCGCAGAACGCCGGCGGCCTGATCCGCTGGCCGGTGTTCGCGCTGGTGCCTGCCGGCTTCGCGTTGCTCGGCCTGCAGGGGTTGTCGGAGCTGATCAAGCGCATCGCGTTCCTGCAGGGCCTGATCGATGACCCGACGAAGAAGAAGCAGGAAAAGACCGCCGAGGAAGAGCTCGCCGAAGAGATCCTCGCGCACACGCAGGGAGGCAAGCGGTGATCGAATTCCTGACAGCCAACATGGCCCCGATCATGTTCGCGGGGCTGATCGTCTTCCTGCTGATGGGCTACTCGGTGGCCTTCTCGCTGGCCGCCTGCGGGCTGGCCTTCGCCTACATGGGCATCAAGCTCGGCATCCCGGGGATGGAGCAGCTGATGCAGGCGCTGCCGCTGCGGGTGACCTACGGGATCATGCAGAACGAGACGCTGTTGGCGATCCCGTTCTTCACCTTCATGGGCCTGATCCTCGAACGCTCGGGCATGGCCGAGGATCTGCTGGACACCATCGGCCAGCTGTTCGGCCCGATCCGCGGCGGGTTGGCCTTCGCGGTGATCTTCGTCGGCGCGATGCTCGCCGCCACCACCGGCGTGGTCGCCGCGTCGGTGATCTCGATGGGCCTGATCTCGCTGCCCATCATGCTGCGCTACGGCTACGACCGGCGCGTGGCCAGCGGCGTGATTGCCGCCTCTGGCACCTTGGCGCAGATCATCCCGCCGTCGCTGGTGCTGATCGTGCTGGCCGACCAGTTGGGCAAGAGCGTGGGCGACCTCTACAAGGGTGCCTTCATTCCCGGCTTCACGCTCACCGGCCTGTATGCGCTCTACGTGATCGGCGTGACCGTGCTGCGCCCGCACTGGGCGCCGGCGCTGCCCACCGAGGCGCGCACGATCCGCGAGGCCGATGGCACGCCGGGGCTGCGCTCGCTCGGCTTGCTCTTCCTCGTCTCGCTGGCCTGCGCCGTCGCCTGGGGCCAGACACGGCCCGCCACGTCGCCGACTGACGAAACGATCGTCACGTCGATGTGCGTCGGCGTGGGCATTGCCTTCGCGCTGGCCGTGCTCAACAAGCTCTTCAAGCTCGGCCTGCTGTCGCGCATGGCCGAGCGCGCGACTTTCGTGCTGATCCCGCCGCTGGCGCTGATCTTCCTCGTGCTGGGCACCATCTTCCTGGGCATTGCCACGCCCACCGAGGGCGGCGCGATGGGCGCCACCGGCGCGCTGGTGATGGCCACCGCGCGCAGGCGCCTGACCATGCATTCGCTGCGCCAGGCGATGGACACGACGATGAAGCTGTCGTGCTTCGTGCTGTTCATCCTGCTCGGCTCGACGGTGTTCAGCCTGGCGTTCCAGGGCGTCGACGGCCCGGTGTGGGTGGAGCATCTGCTGACCAGCCTGCCCGGCGGCCAGCTCGGCTTCCTCATCGTCGTCAACATCCTGGTCTTCTTCCTCGCCTTCTTCCTCGACTTCTTCGAGCTGTCGTTCATCGTCGTGCCGCTGATCGGCCCGGTGGCCGACAAGCTGGGCATCGACCTGGTGTGGTTCGGCGTGCTACTGGCGGTGAACATGCAGACCTCGTTCATGCACCCGCCGTTCGGCTTCGCGCTGTTCTACCTGCGCAGCGTCGCGCCGCACGACGACTACACCGACCGGGTCACGAAAAAGCCGCTGGCCAAGGTCACCACCGGCCAGATCTACTGGGGCGCGGTGCCATTCGTGCTGATCCAGATCGTCATGGTCGGCCTCGTGATCGCGTTCCCGAACCTGGTGTCCGGCGGCTTGGGCAAGAAGGCCGCGGTCGACCTCGAGAAGGTCAACATCGAAGCCGCGCCCGAGAGCGAGTACAAGAAGGACACCGACGCCAGCAAGCTGTTCGAGCAGCCGGCGAGCGAGCCGGCGAAGAAGCCCTGAGCAAGTCGGCCATGAAAAACCCCGCGGCACGCCGCGGGGTTCTTCTTTGTGGGCCGAAGCCGTTAGAGCTTCTGCGCCTGCATGAAGTCGTCGAAGCCCGCCTCGGTGAAGCGGAACCACAGGTTCTGGTCGCGTCGGAAGGCGGCGAAGTCTTCGTAGACTTTCTTCCAATGCGGGTTCTTCGCCGACAGCTCGCTGTACAGCGCCATCGATTCCTTGAACGCGGCTTCCATCGTGTCCTTGGGGAAGCGGAACAGCTTGGTGCCGGAGCCCACCAGCTGGCGCAGCGCGCCGGGGTTGCGCGCGTCGTACTTCGCCTGCATGTCCACGTGCGCGTGCGACGCAGCCGCCTCGACGATGGCCTTGTTCTCGGCCGACAGGCCCTCGTAGGACTTGGTGTTGATGTAGAAGTCCAGCTGCGGGCCGCCTTCCCACCAGCCGGGATAGTAGTAATTGGGCGCCACCTTGTTGAACCCGAGCTTCAGATCGTCGTACGGGCCGACCCACTCGGCGGCGTCGATCGTGCCCTTTTCCAACGACTGATAAATCTCCCCGCCGGGGATGTTCTGCGGCACGCCGCCCATGCGCTCGATCACCTTGCCGGCGAAGCCGCCGATGCGGAACTTCAAGCCTTTGATGTCGGCCAACGACTTGATCTCCTTGCGGAACCAGCCACCCATCTGCGCGCCGGTGTTGCCGCCGAGGAAGTTGATGATGTTGTAGTTCTTGTAGAACTCGCGCATCAGCTTCAGGCCGTTGCCTTCGATCATCCACGCCGTCATCTGGCGCGAATTCAGGCCGAACGGAATGGCGCAGCCGAGCGCGAAGGTCTCGTCCTTGCCGAAGAAGTAGTAGGGCGCGGTGTGCGCGATCTCGACGGTGCCGTTCTGCACGCCATCGACCACGCCGAACGGGGGCATCAGCTCGCCGCCCGCGTGAGTGGAGATCTGGAACTTGCCGCCCGACATGTCGTGCACCTTCTTCGCCAACACTTCGGCCGCGCCGAAGATCGTGTCCAGCGAGCGCGGGAAGCTGGAAGCCAGGCGCCAGCGGATCGCAGCCTGCGCGTGCACCGCAGGCGCGACGCCCGCTGCGAGCACGCCGGCCAAGCCGGCCTGCTGGATGAAGGAACGACGTTCCATGTGCGAATCTCCTGTGTTGGAATCGATTGAGAGGCTCAAGCGCGAACGATTCTAGAGAGAGGCCCCGTGGGGCCCTCACCGGGGTTTTCCCGCGCGGCGCGAAGCGTACGGGAGCGCAGCTTGCAAGCGGCTGAAATTCGGGTTCGTCCTAGCGCGAGACTCAGTCCCGGCGCCGGGCCGCCCCAAGCCGGGGCTGAACCCCCCGCGGGGGGTGGCGCGGTACTCCGCGCCGGGGGCGAACAATCAGCTGCCGGCGATCTTCATGCGCTCGATCAGCACCGAGCCGATGGTCTTGGTGCCCATCGTGTAGGTGTCGGCGCCGACCGCGACGATGCGCTTGAACATGTCGCGCAGGTTGCCGGCGATGGTCACTTCATGCACCGGGTGCACGATGCGCCCGCCCTCGACCCAGAAGCCCGCCGCGCCGCGCGAGTAGTCGCCGGTCACGTAGTTGACGCCCTGCCCCATCAGCTCGATCACGAACAGGCCGCGGTGCAGCTTGGCGATCATCGCGTCGAGGTTGTCGCTGGCCTGCGTGAGCCGCGAGCGCAGCGTGAGGTTCTGCGAGCCGCCGGCATGACCGGTGGTGCGCAGCCCGAGCTTGCGCGCCGAATAGCTCGACAGAAAATAACCCTGCACCACGCCAGCGTTGACCACCTCACGCGGCTTGGTGGCCACGCCTTCGTCGTCGAAGGGTGCGCTGCCCTTGCCCTTCGGCTGATGCGGATCCTCCCGCAGATCGATGTGTTCGGGCAGGACTTGCTGGCCGAGGCTGCCCTGCAGGAACGAGGCCTTGCGGTACAGCGCGCCACCGCTGGTGGCCTGCACGTAGGCACCGAGCAGCCCGGCGGCGAGCGACGACTCGAACAGCACCGGCACCTCGCAAGTGGCGATCTTGCGCCCACGCAGGCGCGACAGCGCACGCTCGGCGGCATAACGCCCCACCGCCTCGGGTGACGCGAGTTCGGCCGGGTCGCGCATCGAGGTGTACCAGGCATCGCGCTGCATGTCGTCGCCGCGGCCCGCGATCGGCGCCACCGACAGCGAATGCCGCGAGCTCGCATAGCCACCGCGAAAGCCGCGCGAGTTGCCGGCGATGAAGTGCGACGACTGCACCGACACGCCGGCGCCTTCGGAGTTGGTGATGCGCGGATCGGTGCTCAGCGCCGCGGCCTCGCAGCGGCGCGCCAGCTCGCAGGCCTCCTCGGCGTCGATGTCCCACGGGTGGTAGAGGTCCAGATTGCGCGTCGCCGCGTCACCCAAGGCCAGGTCCGACACATCGGGCAGGCCGGCGGCCGGGTCCTCGGCCGTGAAGCGCGCGATGTCGTAGGCCGCACGCACCGTCTGCTCGAGCGCGGCGCGCGAGAAGTCGGAGGTGCTCGCATTGCCGCGCCGCTGGCCGAGGTACACCGTCACGCCGATCGACTTGTCGCGATTGCGCTCGACGTTCTCGATCTCGCCCTTGCGCACCGACACCGACAGCCCGGCGCCCTCGGACACCTCGGCCGCCGCATCGCTGGCACCGAGCGAGCGCGCATGCGCCAGCGTGTCCTCGATGATCTGCTGGAACTGCTCTCGCGCGTAGGCGAAACCGAGGGTGTGGCGCGACATGGTTGTTGGGTTTTTCGTGGAACAGGCGCTGGCTATCATAGCGAGCGATGCGCCCTGACAATTCTGAATTCGATACCGATCGCCCGAGCAAGACCCAGCTCAAGAAGCAAAGCCATGAGCTGCAGGAGCTGGGGCAGGCGCTGGCCGCCATGCCTGCCGATCGCCTGGATGCGTTGCTCAAGGAAGGCGCCATCGACGAATCGCTGCGCGATGCGCTGCGCGAGTACCAGCGCACGCGCTCGCACGAAGGGCGGCGCCGGCAGCTGCAATTCGTCGGCAAGCTGATGCGCCACGCGGACCCCCAACCGCTGCGCGACGCCGTGGCTGCGCTGCAGGTGCCGCGTGCGCGCGACGCGCTGGCGCTGCACGAGGCCGAGCGCTGGCGCGAAGAGCTCGCCGCCGATGACGACGCGCTGACGCGCTGGCTCGAGAACCATCCTGCAAGCGATTCACAGCAACTGCGCGCGCTGATCCGCAGCGCGCGCAAGGAGGCCGCGCTGCCGCCGGAACAGCGACACGGCCGCGCCTGGCGCGAGCTGTTCCAGTTCATCAAGCAGCAGATGCAGTCGCCGCCGGGCCGCCCCAAGGCGACAGCGCCCCCTCGGGGGGCCGACGCCGAAGGCGTCTTGGGGGCTGATGACGCGGAGCAAAGCCATGGCTGACCACGATCGTGTGCGCATCGGCGTCGTTTCGGTGAGCGACCGCGCCTCCAGCGGCGTCTACGAGGACAAGGGCATCCCTGCGCTGCAGGAGTGGCTCACGCGTGCGCTGCACAACCCCATTGCGTGGGAGACGCGGCTGATCCCCGACGACGAAGCCACGATCAGCGCCACGCTGCGCGAGCTGGCCGACGTGGCCGGCTGCGACCTCGTCCTCACCACCGGTGGTACCGGCCCCGCGCCACGCGACGTCACACCCGAGGCGACGCTCGCGGTGGCGACCAAGCTGATGCCCGGCTTCGGAGAGCAAATGCGGCAGATCAGCCTGCGCTTCGTGGCCACCGCGATCCTCTCGCGCCAGGTCGCCGTGATCCGCGGCAAGTGCCTGATCATCAACTTG
>VBDL01000123.1 GCA_005884255.1 Betaproteobacteria bacterium
ACCTGCAGCGGCAGCAGGGCCTGACCTACCTCTTCATCTCGCACAACCTGGCGGTGGTGCGCCACGTGGCGGACCAGGTCGGCGTGATGTACCTCGGCCGCCTGGTCGAGCTGGCCGACAAGGCCGAGCTGTTCGCGCATCCGCGGCATCCGTACACGCGCATGCTGCTCGACGCGATCCCCGACATCCACATGAGCGGCCGCTCGCGCACGCCGGTGCAGGGCGAGGTGCCGAACCCGTTGAATCCGCCGAGCGGCTGTGCCTTCCATCCGCGCTGCCCGCATGCCAACGAGCGCTGCTCGCGCGAGCGGCCGGCACTGAGTGCTTTCAAAGGCATTCAGGTGGCCTGCCACGCGGTCCAAGAGGGCCGCATTTAATTCGTAGGGTGGGCTTCAGCCCACCGCACGGCGTGGGCTGAAGCCCACCCTACTCGATCAAGCGCTCGCGCGCGAACAGGTCGCGCACCTCTTCGCGTTCGCGGATGAGCCAGGCCTGGTCGCCGTCGACCATCACCTCGGCGGCACGCGGCCGCGTGTTGTAGTTGCTCGCCATCACCATGCCATAGGCGCCGGCCGACAGCACGGCAATGCGGTCGCCCTCGCGCACGGCCAGCGCGCGCTCGCGGCCCAGCCAGTCGCCCGACTCGCAGACCGGGCCGACCACGTCGTAGGTCCGAGGCGCTTCGTCGCGCAGCGTGCAGGGCACGATGCCCATCCAGGCCTCGTACATCGCGGGGCGCACGAGGTCGTTCATCGCCGCATCGACGATGCAGAAGTTCTTTTGCTCGCCATGCTTGAGCGCCAGCACCTCGCTGAGCAGCACGCCCGCGGTGCCCACCAGCGAACGGCCGGGCTCGAACCAGACCTCGCGGTGGCCGTGACCACGCGCATCGATGCGCGCCAGCAGCGCCATCACCAGCACATCGGCCGCGGGCGGCGACTCGTCGGTGTAGGTGATGCCCAGCCCGCCGCCGACGTCGACGTGATGAATCGTCGCGATGCCATCGGCTTCGATCGCCTCCACCAGGTCGAGCAGGCGATCGAGCGCATCGAGGTACGGGCTGGTGTCGGTGATCTGCGAGCCGATGTGGCAGTCGATGCCGACAACCTCGAGGCCCGGCAGGCGTGCCGCGCGCCGGTACACCGCAAGCGCCTGATCGTGCGCGATGCCGAACTTGTTGCCCTTCAGCCCGGTGGAGATGTAGGGGTGCGTGCCGGCGTCGACGTCGGGATTCACGCGCAGGCTCACGCGCGCCGTGCGCTGCGACGCGGTGGCGATCTTGGACAGCAGCTCGAGCTCGGTTTCGCTCTCGACGTTGAAGCAGCGCACCCCCGCTTGCAGCGCCCGCTGCATTTCGGCGCGTGTTTTGCCGACCCCCGAGAACACCACCTTGGCCGGATCGCCACCGGTGGCCAGCACGCGCTCCAGTTCACCGCCGGAGACGATGTCGAAGCCGCAACCCGCGCGTGCGAAGGTCTGCAACACCGCCAGGTTGGAGTTGGCCTTCATCGCGTAGCACAGGAGGTGCTTGCGGCCGACGAGCGCGCGCTGGTAGGCAGCGAGTGCCGCCAGCATCGAGCGCCGCGAGTACACGTACAGCGGCGTGCCGAAGCGCTGAGCGAGATCGCTCAAGCGGCAGTCGTCGACAAAGAGTTCGCTGCCGCGGTAGGCGACATGCGGGGAGCCGGGCAGGGTCATCGGGGGCTCGAAGCGGGTGCGGAGGCAGAAGGCGCGGATGGCGCCGGCTTGGGGCTTGTCAACGGGCCCTTCTGGCCACAGCCGGCAAGCAACGCCACGGCGGCCAGGGCCATGACGTGGCGGGCCATGGCTGCCGCTACACTCGGTTCGCGTCGACGCATGACAAAGATTCTACCGAGCATGACCGCCACCCCCGCCGCCACGCCACTGTCCGACGCCGAGTACCGCGCAAAGACCAGCGCCGTGCTGGCACGCATCGAATCCACCATCGATCGCTGGCTGCAGGACGATGTGATCGACATCGACACGTTGCGCACCGGCGGGCTGCTGGAACTGAGCTTCCCCAACGGCAGCAAGATCGTGCTCAACACGCAGCCGCCTTTGCACGAGCTGTGGATGGCGGCGCGCCGCGGCGGCTACCACTACCACCATGTTGACGGCCGCTGGATCGATCGCGAAGGCAGCGAGTTCTTCGAAGCGCTGTCGGCCTGTGCCAGCGAGCAGGCCGGCAAGGCCTTGCGCTTCGCTCCGCCCCAGTGATGCTCGAACGCTGATCAGCGTCAGCGTTTGAACAGATCGAGGATGCTCTTGCGCTCTTCCTCGTTGGGCGTGGTCGGCAGCTTCTCGTCCAGCCCCACGCTGCTCACGCCGGCGGCCGGGCCGTACTCGTCGTAGTACCACTCGCCGCCGACATTGGTCACGCCTTCGGGTGCGCCCATCGGCGCTTCGATGGCCACCCCGTTCAGCGCGTAGCGCATGAAGTCGATCCATACCGGCAGCGACAGGCCGCCACCGGTCTCGCGGTCACCGAGCTTGCGTGGATTGTCGTAGCCGATCCACACGATGCCGACCACGTTCTTCTGGAAGCCGCAGAACCAGGCGTCCATCGAATCGTTGGTGGTGCCGGTCTTGCCGTAGATGTCGTCGCGCTTGAGCTCCACGTGTGCCGGTGCGGCGGTGCCCGAGCGCGTGACCTCCTGCAGCAGGCTCTCCATGATGAACGCGTTGCGCGGCTCGATGGCGCGCGTGGCATCGTCCAGCGTGCTGGCGGGCGGGCGCTCCAGCAGCGCGTGGCCGCGGGCATCGGTGATCTTGGTCACCAGCGCTGGCGCAATGCGGTAGCCGCCGTTGGCAAACACCGCGTAGGCGCTGGCCATCTGGATCGGCGTCACCGAGCCGGCGCCCAGCGCCATCGTGAGGTAGGCCGGGTGCTTGTCGGCGTCGAAGCCGAAGCGCGTGATCCACTCCTGCGCGTACGGCGCGCCGATCGACTGCAGGATGCGGATCGACACCATGTTCTTCGACTTGGCCAACGCGGTGCGCAGCGGCATCGGCCCCTCGAACTTGCCGTCATAGTTCTTCGGCTCCCACGGCTGGCTGCCCGTGGCGCCGGCATCGAAGAACAGCGGCGCGTCGTTGACCACGGTGGCCGGCGTGAAGCCCTTTTCCAGCGCGGCCGAGTAGATGAAGGGCTTGAAGCTCGAACCGGGCTGCCGCCAGGCCTGCGTCACGTGGTTGAACTTGTTCTTCGCGTAGTCGAAGCCGCCAACCAGCGCGCGGATCGCGCCGGTGCGCGGATCGAGCGCGACGAAGGCGCCTTCCACTTCGGGCAGCTGTGTGATGATCCAGTCGCCCTTCGGGCCCTTGACGATGCGCACCACCGCGCCGCGGCGGATCTGCGTCTTCGGATTCCCCTTCACGGCCAGGCCCGAGGCCACCGGCTTCAGCCCGTCGCCGGTGATGGTGACCGCCTCGCCGCTTTGCGGCACGGCCACCACCATCTTCGGGCTCGCTTCGAGCACGACGGCGGCGCGCAGCTCGTCGTTATCAGGGTGCTCGACCAGCGCCTCGGCGATGCGCGAATCGATTTCCCTTGGGTCCGCCGGCAGGTCCACGTAGGCCTCCGGGCCGCGGTAGACCTGGCGCTTCTCGTAAGCGAGGATGCCGCGGCGCAGCGCGCGATAGGCGGCTGCCTGCTCCTGCGCATTGATGGTGACGAAGACGTTCAGCCCGCGCGTGTAGCTCTCGTCGCCGTACTGGCTGTAGATCAGCTGGCGCGCCGTCTCCGCTACATACTCGGCGTGCACCGGCGCGTCGCTGGGGGCGCGGTAATGCAGCCTCTCGCTGCGCGCCGCATCGGCCTGGGCTTCGGTGATGAAGCCGTTCTCCACCATGCGGTCGATGATGTACTGCTGCCGCTGCGTGGCGCGCTTGGGGTTGACGACCGGGTTGTAGACCGACGGTCCCTTCGGCAGGCCGGCGAGCATCGCCGCCTCGGCCACCGTGATGTCCTTCAGGGGCTTGCCGAAGTAGATCTCGCTGGCCGCGGCGAAGCCGTAGGCGCGCTGGCCGAGGTAGATCTGGTTCATGTACAGCTCGAGGATCTGGTCCTTGTTGAGCTGGTGCTCGATCTTCAGCGCGAGCAGGATCTCGTAGATCTTGCGCGTGAACTTCTTCTCCGCAGAGAGGTAGAAGTTGCGCGCCACCTGCATCGTGATCGTCGAGGCGCCCTGGCTGCGCGCCTCGCCGAGGTTGGCCAGGCCGGCGCGGATCACGCCCTTGTAGTCGACGCCGCCGTGCTGATAGAAGCGCGCATCCTCGATGGCCAGCACGGCGTCGCGCATCACCTTGGGGATTTGCGCGATCGGCTGATAGTTGCGCCGCTCCTCGCCGAATTCGCCGAGCAGTACGCCGTCGGCCGAGTAGATGCGCATCGGCAACTTCGGGCGATAGTCGGACAGGCCGCCGATATCGGGGAGGTTCGGATAGGCGACTGCCAGCGCGATGCCCACGAGCAGCACGCCGCTGAACACGGCGGCCAGCGCCAGGCCGATGAGTGCCGCGAACGCAAGGGCCAAGGTCCTGGCCCAGCCCGGCCACGATGACGTGAACGACAGCAAGGTCGGTGAGAAGCGTCGCGCAGGGCGATCGGATTCACTCATGAGAGGCCCGGGGCGGGAGCTGAAAGGTGCGAACCATTATAGGAAGTGTGCCCGGCCGCCCTGGCGCTATTCGTGAACTGCTTCTCGGTGTTCAAAAGGGGTCTCAGGGTTGTCACTGGGTGGTGGTTATGACCGCTTACAAGCGCTCTTGAAGGCGTGTGAGTTTCGCAACGAGCGAGCGTTGTTGAACAGGCGTTTTTCTTTGTTGCACAAGGGCTTTACTGCTAGCATTGAAGTAACTTATTAACAATCCCGCCCCTCGGCGATGGCCCTCATCGCTGCACTTTTCGGACGGGTTGGGAGTCACGTGACGTGAGCTTTCTGGACACTCTGCTGGGTCGAAAACACCCGCCGATGATCGGTCTGGACATCAGTTCGTCCAGCGTCAAACTTGTCGAACTGTCCGAGCACACGCCGGGGGAATACGTCCTCGAGCGATTCGCGTCGGAGCCCTTCGAGAAGGGTTGGATCACCGACGGTCAGATCGAGAAGTTCGATGAGGTCGCCGATGCCGTGCGCCGCGTGGTGCAAAAAAGCGGCGCGAAAACCAAGCATGTGGTGATGGCGATGCCGCAGTCGGCGGTGATCACCAAGAAGATCATGCTGCCGGCCGGTTTGCGCGAAGAGGAGCTGGAAGTCCAGGTCGAGTCCGAGGCCAACCAGTACATCCCTTTCTCGCTCGATGAGGTGAGCCTCGACTTCTGTGTCGTCGGCCCCAGTCCTTCGTCGGCGGGCGATGTCGAGGTTCTGATCGCCGCGTCGCGCAAGGACCGTGTGCAAGATCGCCAGGGCCTGGCCGAAGCGGCCGGCCTGAAGCCTATGGTGCTGGACATCGAGTCGCATGCGTCGCGGCTGGCGATGAGTCGGGTCATCACCGCGCTGCCCAACGAGGGCAAGGACGCGCTGGTGGCCTTGTTCGAGATCGGCGCCGACACCACGAGCCTGAAGGTGCTGCGCGACGAGGAAATGCTCTACGACCGCGACCAGGCCTTCGGCGGATCGCAGCTCACGCAGCTGATCTCGCGGCAATACGGCTTCTCGTTCGAAGAGGCGGAGGCGAAGAAGCTCGGGGGCGATCTCCCGGAAGACTACGAAACCTCGATCCTCGCTCCCTTCGTCGACAG